>NZ_JAGMUE010000126.1:0-657 GCF_019049165.1 Streptomyces sp. AC627_RSS907 | reverse complement strand
CGTCGACTGGTCGGCGGGCCGGGTGGAGTTGTTGACCGAGGCGCGGGAGTGGGGCGAGGAGGGTGCCCCGCGTCGCGCCGGTGTCTCCGCCTTCGGTGTCAGCGGTACGAACGCCCATCTGATCCTGGAGCAGGCTCCGGTGGAGGAGCCGGTGGAGGAGCCGGCGGTGGCCGGGGCTGCCGGGGCGGCCGGTGTGCCGTCGGTCGTGGTGCCGTGGGTGGTGTCGGGTCGTTCGGCCGAGGCGGTGCGTGCGCAGGCGGGCCGGCTGGTGCCGCTGGTGGACGAGGATCGTGCCGCGGTGGGTGCGGCGCTGGCGGGCCGGTCGGTGTTCGAGCACCGCGCGGTGGTCGTGGGTGGCTCGGCCGCGGAGTTCGCGGCGGGTCTGCGGGCGGTTGTGGACGGCGAGCCGCCGACGGGTGCGGCCCCCGGCGTCGCCCCCGGTGTGGTCTCCGGTGTGGCTTCCGGTGTGGGCAGGACGGTGTTCGTCTTTCCGGGGCAGGGTTCGCAGTGGCCGGGTATGGCGGTGGAGCTGCTGGAGTCGTCGCCGGTGTTCGCGGCACGGTTCGAGGAGTGCGAGCGTGCTCTGGCACCGTTCGTGGACTGGTCGCTGTCGGAGATGGTCCGCTCGGGCGCCTACGACCGGGTGGACGTGGTCCA
>NZ_JAGMUE010001234.1:0-577 GCF_019049165.1 Streptomyces sp. AC627_RSS907 | reverse complement strand
GCTCAGCTCGATGACCAGGTCGGTGACGGAGCCGGTGGGTACGGGCACGCGCATGGCGATGCCGTCGAGCTTGCCCTTGAGCTGCGGGAGGACCAGGGCGGTGGCCTTGGCGGCGCCCGTCGAGGTCGGGATGATGTTCTCCGCGGCGGCGCGGGCGCGACGCAGGTCCTTGTGCGGGAAGTCCAGAATGCGCTGGTCGTTGGTGTACGCGTGCACCGTGGTCATCATGCCCTTGACGATGCCGAAGCTCTCGTCGAGGACCTTGGCCATCGGCGCCACACAGTTGGTGGTGCAGGACGCGTTGGAGATGACGTTGTGCTGGGCCGGGTCGTACTTGTCCTGGTTGACGCCCATGACGATCGTGATGTCCTCGTCCTTGGCGGGCGCGGAGATCAGGACCTTCTTGGCGCCGGCGGCGAGGTGCTTGGCGGCGTCGTCGCGCTTGGTGAAGATGCCGGTGGACTCGATGACGATGTCGGCGCCGAGCTCGCCCCAGGGCAGGGCGGCCGGGTCGCGCTCGGCCATCGTCTTGAAGGTCTGGTTACCCACCGTGATGGTGTCGTCGGTGTGGCTGCCG
>NZ_JAGMUE010001233.1:0-570 GCF_019049165.1 Streptomyces sp. AC627_RSS907 | reverse complement strand
ACACCGGGGCGCGGGTGTCCCCCGGCCCGTTCCGCGCCGGCCCAGTGCCGCTCGCGCGTACGCCGCCCACCACCCAGCACAGATGAGGAACCCCCTGTGAAATTCCGAACGTTCACCAAGCTGGTGCGCAGCAATCACCTCTCACTGGCCCTGCGGATGCCACGCGAGCTGGCTGGTCCCGTGTACCGCGCCTCGTTCCTGGCCGCGGCTGCCAGCAGCGGCGTGCTGCGCCATCTCGCGCGGCAGCCGCTCGACGCGCCCGCGCTCGCCGACGAGCTCGGCATGCACGGCGAGGAGCAACTGCTCGGCGCCTGGCTCGACATGGGGGTGCGGATCGGGGAACTCGGCTCGCGCGACGGGCGCTACCGGCTGCGCGGGCGCCTGGCCAAGTCGCTGGCGCGCCCGGAGGCGGACGCCTACGTGGCGCTGCTCGAACAGCTCATGCGCTTCCACGCCCCGCTGCTCTTGGACGCCCCCGGCATGCTGCGCGAGGGGCGCCGGGTGTCGATCGCCGACCAGGACGGCGCGCTCATCGCCCGCTCGTCCCGCGTGCTCGAACCCGCTGTGCAG
>NZ_JAGMUE010001232.1:0-543 GCF_019049165.1 Streptomyces sp. AC627_RSS907 | reverse complement strand
GCACAGGGACTGGGCGCGCTACCTCAGGCTGGTCAAGGCGTCGCTGCGCTGAGGAGTGCCGGTTGGCTACGGCGCCACGCCGAGGGGTCGCTAATGTGTGCTGGTCAAAAGCAACCACACGAAAAGGGGCGGCCCAGGTGGCGGACATCGAGGCGGCGCGCACGGCGTTTGAGCGGTACGACCTGGACAAGGACGGATACATCTCCGCGTCCGAGTACAAGAGCGTGATGGCCCAACTGGGGGACCCGTTCGTCACGGAGTCCGTCGCGGAGGCCATCATCAAGTCGGCCGACGGCAACCAGGACGGCAAGCTCTCCTTCGACGAGTTCTGGGCGATCCAGAACCGCTGACGGCCCGTCGAACTGCCCGGAGCCCCCGTGGACCGGCGCCCCGCGCGTCGCTCCCGGGGGCTTCCGGCGTCCTGGGCCCGACGCGTCCGCGCCGCCTCGCGCGGGAGCGCGGCGCGGTCGGGCCCGGCGCGGTGGGGCTCAGCGCCCGCCGCGCCTTTGGGCGCTGGCGCGCCGACGTCGGTCGTTGCAACTC
>NZ_JAGMUE010001231.1:0-750 GCF_019049165.1 Streptomyces sp. AC627_RSS907 | reverse complement strand
CCGCGACCCCGACCGCCACGGCGAGGGTGAGCGCCCCGGCGAGCGCGCGCTTGTGCTTCGTCACGTGTACGTCCTCACGCATGGGAACCACGGCCGCGGTGCCACCCCGCAGGGCACCGTGCCCCGCCGCCTCGTCCCCCTCACTGTGCCCGCCGGACACGGGCCGCCGCGCTGGGGCGATCATCCGGATCGGGGGTCGGGTTAACCCCCGGGTGCCGTGGGCGGGTTGCGCGTCAGCGTCACTGGCCCGACGGCCGCGCGCCCGCGCGGGCCGATCGCGGGGATCGGCTGATCCGACTAGCTCCGCAGCATGGCGACCAGCCGGGGCGCCCCCGCGAACGGGACACATTCACCCACGCGCTCGTATCCCCAACTCCGATACGTCTGCACGACCTTCGAATGGTCGACGGGAGTCAGCAGGGTGACCCGGCTCTCGGGCCGGCCGTGAAGCAACGCGTCGTGCAAGCGCCGTGCGGTGCCGGTTCCGCGCCATTCCCTACCGACCAGCAGCTCGGACAGGGCAAAGGTGCGCGTGCCGTTCTCGGCAGCCGCGGCTGCGTCCAGGGGTGGGGTTAGCCCGTCCCACCACCCGGTGTGGGAAGTGAGGGGAGCGCCATAGGCGTATCCGGCCAGGGTGCCGTTGGGAGCGCGGGCAGCGGTGCAGGCGAAGTTCTCCGCGGCGAGCCAGTGGTCGAGGAAGGGTGCGAACGCGTCTCGGGCGGCAAGAGGGTCGCCACTGCCCTCGTACAC
>NZ_JAGMUE010001230.1:0-900 GCF_019049165.1 Streptomyces sp. AC627_RSS907 | reverse complement strand
CCGCGAAGACCACCTCGTCGTCGGTGTAGCGCTCCATGAGGCCGTGCGCGACGAGCCGCACCACGTTGGTCTTGCCGCACTCGCCGTCGCCGAGCACCAGCAGGTGCTGGTCCCGCCGGAACAGGTCGAGCAGCGCCGGCTGGAGCGCGTTCTGGTCGAGCCCCAGCGGCACCCGGCGCGGCTCGGCCTCCGGGCCCGGCAGCCGGTGGGCGCCGAGCTTGGCGGGCAGCACCCGCACGGGTGGCGCCGGCGGTCCTGACCAGGCGGCTCGGACGGCGCGCACCGCCTGCTCGGTCGCCGCGCCCAGCTCGTCGGCCGTGGCCAGCCCGTCGATGCGGGGCAGGGCCACCTGCGCGAAGAGCTTGGCGTCGGTCAGCGCCCGGCCCGGCTCGTCGGGGGTGAGCGTCTCGGCGAGGCGACGGCCCACCGTGCTGTCCGACGGGTCGTTCAGGCGCAGTTCGACGCGGGTGCCGAAGGCGGACTGGGCGGCGATGCGCACCTCGTTCCAGCGCAACATGCCGGCCACGACGTGGATGCCGTACCCGCTGCCCCGCTTGAGGAGTTCGACCACGGCGTCGTCCAACTCGTCGAACGCCTCCCGCAGCTCCCCGAAGCCGTCGATCACCAGCACGACGTCGGTGGAGCCGAGTTCGGGCAGTTCGCCCTGGGCGCGCAGCCGGCGCAGCTCGTCCACGGAGTCGATGCCGCGCTCGCGGAAGACGTCCTCGCGGGCCGTGAGCATCGCGCGGACCTCCTCCACCGTGCGGGCGGCGCGCTCGCGGTCCGAGCGGCCGGCGACGCCACCGACGTGCGGCAGCCCCGCCATCGCCTGCAAACCACCGCCGACGAGGTCGAGGCCGTAGACGCCGACCTCCTGCGGGGTGTGGGTCAGGGCGAGGC
>NZ_JAGMUE010001229.1:0-585 GCF_019049165.1 Streptomyces sp. AC627_RSS907 | reverse complement strand
CGGCGGGGGCGCACGGGCGCCCGGCGATCCCGGTCATGCTGCTGGCCGCCGTCCTGCTCACCGCCGCCGCGACGGCCGCGGCGGGCCCGGTCGCCTTCGTCGCGCTGACCTCGCCGCAACTGGCCCGCCGGCTGACCCGGTCGCCGGGCCCGAACCTGCTGCCCGCCGCCTGCATGGGGGCGGCCCTGCTGGTCACGGCCGACTGGGGCACGCAGCGCGCGTTTGGCGCCGACCAGCTCCCGGTCGGCGTGCTCACCGGGATGCTCGGCGGCACGTACCTGCTGTGGCTGCTGGTGGCGGAGCGCCGGGCGGGCCGGGTATGAGGGGCGGCGGGGGCGCACGGGCGCCCGGCGATCCCGGCGGCCCCGGCCGCGCCGCGAGCACTGGCACCGACGACGACAAGGACACCGAGACCACCGTGGCTTCCTCTTCCACATCCCCTGTGGCACCCGACGCGCGACAGCGGCTCACCGGGCAGGACCTCACCCTCGCCTACGACCGGCGCACCGTGGCCGAGCACCTGTCCGTGTCGATACCCGACCACTCCTTCACGGTCGTGGTCGGGCCGAACGCCTGCGGCAAGTC
>NZ_JAGMUE010001228.1:0-555 GCF_019049165.1 Streptomyces sp. AC627_RSS907 | reverse complement strand
GGCGTACGCCTGCTCGGCTACGTGGACACCGCGTACGGGCGCCGGTCGCCGTGAGCCCTACTCACCGACGTCCTGGTCACCTTCGCGGGCGACTGGGCCAGCTACCAGCGGGCCCGGGTCCCCGTGGACGGCCGGGCACGCGTCGCGGCGGATGTGCCACCTGGTGTACGTGGTGCCCGATAACGAGCGAAAAAAGGTGGCCCGTACATCGTATGATCGCGGAGCGGCGCCGCACTGTGCGGTGCTGGGGGAGGGGAGCAACCCGTGGCGGTGTCCCCCGTCAGGTGGAGACAACGGCAGGGGAGACGACGGGTGACGGCGCGGACCTCGCTCGCGGCATGGACCGGCGCGGCACTGCTGGTGCTGGTCGGATGCTCGAACGGTGACACGAACGACGACCAGGCGGCCAGGCCGTCGCCGACCAGTTCCGGCGAGCAGGCCCCGAGCGGGCCGGGGGAGCGGGCCGCCGTGAAGTGGCAACCGCGTCCCGGCACCGGCTGGCAGTGGCAGCTCAACGGTCGCGTGGACACCAGCTTCGACGTGCCCGTCTACGAC
>NZ_JAGMUE010001227.1:0-619 GCF_019049165.1 Streptomyces sp. AC627_RSS907 | reverse complement strand
GTGCCGGGGCGGTCGGTGCTGGTGCTGAACGCCGGCGCGATGGCCCGCTGGTCGGTGATCAGCTCCAGGACGGTGAACAGGCTGACCGTGCTGTGTCGTTGGTCGAGCGTGACGGCCGCCTCGTGGCAGACCTGCCGCAGGTAGCTGGTCCACAGCGTGTGGCCGGGCGGCTCGTCGACCCAGGGGTGGTCGGCGAGCCGCTCCAGTGGCACCGGGCCGGGGCCCGCGGCGAGCGGGTGGTCGTGGGCGAGGGCGACGAAGACGGGCTCGCTGGCGTGCACCGTCACGCCGTCCACGGGTTCGGGCACGGTGAGTTCTCCGGTCGGCGGCACGTAGACCAGGGCCAGGTCGCACGCCCCGACCGCCAGCCCGTCCACGGCGGTCTGGGCGTTCATGTCCTCGCGGAGTTGGACCTCGGGGCACCACGGCAGGCCGCGCAGCCGGCGGGCGAGCGCGACGTGGGGGTAGCCGCAGTGGCCGCCGATGGTGAGCGGCTCCCGTGCCCCGCGCCGCGCGCCCCACGCCTGGGCCCGCTCGCGGATGCCGCTCATGCCCCGCAGCACGCTGTGTGCCTCGGCGAGCACGTCCGCGCCGAACGGGGTGGGCACCGACCCGTGCT
>NZ_JAGMUE010001226.1:0-556 GCF_019049165.1 Streptomyces sp. AC627_RSS907 | reverse complement strand
CCCGTGGGCCGGACTGCCGCAGCGGGCCAGGAAGGCCCTGCTCAACGGGCACAAGACGCAGATCGAGGTGCGCTACCGCAACCGGTACGGGCGCGAGCGCGCGTACACCACGGCCTTCGAGGGGGCGGTGCCGTTCGTCAAGCGGCGCCACTCCGAGGCCGAGAGCGACGCCAGCCGGGAGCGCTTCGAGGGCTACATGCGCGAGGTGCCGTGCCCGACCTGTGAGGGCACGCGGCTCAAGCCCATCGTCCTCGCGGTGACCGTCCAGGACCGGTCCATCGCCGACATCTCGGCGATGTCGATCAGCGAGTGCGCCGAGTTCCTGCGCGCCCTCAAGCTGAGCGCCCGCGAGAAGACCATCGCGGAGCGGGTGCTCAAGGAGGTCAACGAGCGGCTGCGCTTCCTCGTGGACGTGGGCCTCGACTACCTCTCGCTCAACCGGGCCGCCGGCACCCTCTCCGGCGGCGAGGCCCAGCGCATCCGGCTGGCCACCCAGATCGGTTCCGGCCTCGTCGGCGTGCTGTACGTGCTCGACGAGCCCTCCATCGGCCTGCAC
>NZ_JAGMUE010001225.1:0-551 GCF_019049165.1 Streptomyces sp. AC627_RSS907 | reverse complement strand
ATTACACCCGGCGCCGGGCAGTCTCCCGGCTCCGTACCAACCGCTCGGTCGTCGTCCGCGACGAGCCCGGGGAGCCCCGCCCACCCGCCGCGGCCGGCACGTGCCGTGGCGGAGCCGGCGCCGGACGCCTGGTTCGGCGGGACGGTCGACGTGCCGCACACGCGCTCGCACAGCGGGCGCCCCGGACATCTGGCGGAGGCGACCGCGACCGTGTTGGCCCTGGACGGACTGCGCCTGGCCGAACTGCGCGCGCTGCGCCGCAGCTCGCAGGCGGAGGAGGCGGACCTGAGCTATGTACGCCGGCTGCTCCAGGGGCGGATCGACATCATCCGCGCCGAGCTGGCGCACCGCGCGGCGCCCAGCGCGCCGGCCCCGGTGGCCGACCCGCCGCGCACGGTGGTGGACCGGCTCTCGGAGATCCTGACCGACGGGCCGACGCGGTACCGCTCGTCGGCCCGGCACGTGACGCTGGGCGCGCCGCGCAGCGGCCCGTACCGGCAACTGGCCGAGGAGATGCTGGCCGAGGTCGAGCTGTCGGACCTGCAGGCCAG
>NZ_JAGMUE010000125.1:0-612 GCF_019049165.1 Streptomyces sp. AC627_RSS907 | reverse complement strand
GAGTCACAGCTCGCTGTGATTCAGTGGCCGTGGCAGTGAGAGACGACGAGAAATTCTGGAGTTGCTGTCGAGGTCTCGGGGGAGAGCGATCGATGGAGACCGAGTCGGAGCCGTACATCCGCCTTGCGACCCTGCGACAGCTACATCAAGTAGTCGCAGAACTGAACACCGGACGCAGTCTGGCGGAGACCCTGCAAACCGTCGCCGACGGAGTGATCCAGGGCCTGGGATACGAGCTGTCAGCCGTCAACCTGGTCCGCCCGGACGGAGACCTGGTGGTGGCCGCGGTCAGCGGCAGCCCCGGGGCCGAGGCGCTCATGGCGGGCCGGGTCGGCTCGCGGACGTCCTGGGAGCGGCGGCTCTCGATGGGCGAGCGCTGGGGCGACCTGAGATTCATCCCGTACACCGAGGGCTGGGTGCTCGACGACGACGACGTGCCGCAGTGGCACGTCGCCGGTCCGGCGCCACGCTTCCCCGACGAGTGGCACCCGATGGACCGGCTGTTCGCGCCGATGCGCGCGGCCGGCTCACCGCACGGCGAGCTGCTCGGCGTGATCTCCGTGGACAAGCCGCGCAACGGCCGCCGCCCCGGCGCCTGGGGCCGCGAGGCCC
>NZ_JAGMUE010001224.1:0-726 GCF_019049165.1 Streptomyces sp. AC627_RSS907 | reverse complement strand
CGACGACACCCCGGCCAAGGCCGCGCAACTGGCCCGCAAGCTCTGGTCGGTGCGCATCCTGGACGGCGAGAAGTCCTGTTCGGACACGGGCGCCCCGCTCCTGGTCATCAGCCAGTTCACGCTCTACGGCGACGCCCGCAAGGGCCGCCGCCCCACCTGGAACGCCGCCGCCCCCGGCGAGCTGGCCGAACCCCTGGTCGATGAGGTCGTCGCGGCCCTGCGCCAGTTGGGCGCCCACGTCGAGACGGGCCGCTTCGGCGCCGACATGAAGGTGTCCCTGACGAACGACGGGCCGTTCACGGTGCTGGTGGAGGTCTGAGGAGGCGGCGCTGTTCGCCGACCTCAGCGCACCTCGTCCACCCGCCGCAGGACGTTCTCGGCGAGATCCCGGAACTCGCGGTAGCAGGTCTGTACATACGTCTGCGTGCTGCCGAGGGCTCCGTCGGCCGCCTTGAGGTCGAACATGGGCTTGCGCGCGTCGTGGGCGAGCGGCATCAGGCTGCGGTAGTTGCGCAGGGTGGCGATGCGGTACTGATTGTCGTCGTGCGAGGGCGGGTGCTGGTCGAGTACGGCGCCGGAATAGAGCGCGGGGATGCGTTGCAGCCAGCGCTCGTATGCCTTGACTGGCCGATCGAGGCGAATTCCAGGCTGCATGATGACGTACCCGAGGGGCGTCATCGTCGCAGCTGGGGCAGAAATGTTCGCGGGCACTTGGGGGAGCACCAG
>NZ_JAGMUE010001223.1:0-681 GCF_019049165.1 Streptomyces sp. AC627_RSS907 | reverse complement strand
CTCCGACACCCCCCGGCCCCGCCCCGCGCCGGGTGGCGCGGGGCGCGGGAGTCGCGCATGTCACACGGGGGCGCGCGACGGGGGCGCACGGCGGGGCGTGCGAGCCACGCGCGGCCGGGAGGGCGGCGGGCCTGGGCCCGTGGTGGTCGGGCCCCTCGCGGCCCGGGCTCAGCTCAGCCGCTCGATGACCATGGCCATGCCCTGCCCACCGCCCACGCACATGGTCTCCAGGCCGAACTGCTTGTCGTGCCACTGGAGCGAGTTGATCAGGGTGCCGGTGATCCGGGCCCCGGTCATGCCGAAGGGGTGGCCGACGGCGATGGCGCCACCGTTCACGTTGAGCCGGTCCAGGTCGATGCCGAGGTCCCGGTAAGACGGGATGACCTGGGCCGCGAACGCCTCGTTGATCTCGACCAGGTCGATGTCGCCGATCGTCAGGCCCGCGCGCTTGAGGGCCTGCCGGGACGCCTCGACCGGGCCGTACCCCATGATCTCGGGGGACAGGGCGGAGACGCCCGTGGAGACGATGCGGGCGAGCGGGGTCAGGCCCAGCTCGCGCGCCTTGGTGTCGGACATGATCACCAGCGCCGCGGCGCCGTCGTTGAGCGGACAGCAGTTGCCCGCGGTGACCAGCCCGTCGGGGCGGAAGACCGGCTTGAGGCCCTGCACGCCCTCCAGCGT
>NZ_JAGMUE010001222.1:0-688 GCF_019049165.1 Streptomyces sp. AC627_RSS907 | reverse complement strand
CCGCCCTTGTCCAGCGTGACCTTGAGGCCGGCGAGCTTGCAGGTGGGGGTGGCGGTCGCCGCGGGCGCGCCGCGGTCGCCGGCCTGCTGGCCGACCGCGCCGGCGCTGCTCGCGGTGAGCCCGGCGGTTAACAGGGTCGCGGCCAGGACAGCGCCCCCGGCAACGGCGCGGCCTGAGCGCGCGGCGCGCCGCGGTGCGACGGTCGTGGTGTGGGCGGTGCCCGTGGTGCGAGTGCTGTGCATGATGGGTTGAATCCTCCTCGTACGGTTCCGGCGTTGTGCTCGGGATGTCGGTATGGGCCTGAGTGCTCCCATTCCGTACTAGAAGTGACCCGATGAAGTGGCCAATGGAGGCGTCTCCTTTCAGCCAGGAAAACGGGCCCGGGCTCGCCGACCGCGTACCCCACCGTGCGCCCGGCTTCCGCAGCGCCCTCGGCCGGGCTTTCCGCGCGCCCCGTACGCCCCGTACGCGCCAACGCCGAGCACTCAACTCCCGTACAGTCCTGACCACTTGGGCGCCGTTTGCGCCGCCGTCCGGCAGAGAGTGGGGATGAGTCGAGGTCGGGTGGTGGCCGGTCGTGGGTTCGGCGCGGCGGGCGGGGTGGCGTGCGGTGTGTGGCCCGTATGACGAAACGGCCGCCGAGGCGGCCGTTTCGACCCGCACCGCTGTGAGCGTGGCTGCTCAGCGG
>NZ_JAGMUE010001221.1:0-586 GCF_019049165.1 Streptomyces sp. AC627_RSS907 | reverse complement strand
ATCCGCGACGTGCTGACCGGCCTGTTCGGCGGGCTCGACCTGCCCGGCTTCGGGCAGGGCCTGGACACCGTGATCGGCCCGCTGTCCGGTGGCGAGCGGCGCCGCATCGCGCTCGCCAAGCTGCTCATCGGCGAACCCGAGCTGATCGTCCTGGACGAGCCGACCAACCACCTCGACGTGGAGGGCATCTCCTGGCTCGCCAGCCACCTGCGGGCCCGCCGCTCGGCGCTGGTGGTCGTCACCCACGACCGCTGGTTCCTCGACCAGGTCTGCACCCGCATGTGGGACGTGCAGCGCGGCCAGGTGCACGAGTACGAGGGCGGCTACAGCGACTACGTCTTCGCGCGCGCCGAGCGCGAGCGCATCGCGGCCACCGAGGAGGCCAAGCGGCAGAACCTGATGCGCAAGGAGCTGGCCTGGCTGCGGCGCGGCGCCCCGGCCCGTACCAGCAAGCCGCGCTTCCGCATCGAGGCCGCCAACGCGCTGATCGCCGACGTGCCGCCGCCCCGGGACAGCGCCGAGCTGATGAAGTTCGCCAATTCCCGGCTCGGCAAGACCGTCTTCGACCTGGAGGACGTGACGATCC
>NZ_JAGMUE010001220.1:0-636 GCF_019049165.1 Streptomyces sp. AC627_RSS907 | reverse complement strand
GTGTTCGGCATGGTCGCGACACTGGGCACCCGGGCGCGGATACTCGACGTCACCTCGCGGCTGATGATGCGGCAGGGGTACGAGGGCACCGCCATCAAGCAGATCGCCACCGAGGCACGGGTCGCCCTCAGCTCCGTCTACCACTTCTTCCCCGGCGGCAAGCAGGAGTTGGCGACGGCCGCGGTGCGCCACGCCGACGAGCACTTCGCCCAGATGTTGCGCGACGCTCTGGCCACCAAGGACGACCCGGCCGACGCGGTGGTCGCGCTGGCCTGGGTGGTGGCGGAGTACCTGCGCGACTCGGGCTGGCAGGACGGCTGCCCGATCACGGCCACGGCCCTGGAGACGCTGGGCCGGATACCCGCCATCCAGCAGGCCGTCGAGGAGGCGTTCGAGCGCTGGCGTGGCCTGGTCGCCGAGAAGTTCCAGCTCGCCGGCATCGCCGAGCAGGAGGCCCGGGACCTCGCCCACACCGTGATCAGCACCCTGGAGGGCGCCGAACTCGCCGCGCAGGTCTCCCGCAGCGCCGAGCCCATGGCCATCGCCGGGCGCCACCTGTCCCGACTGGTCAACACGTACCGCTAGGCGCGTACCGCCAGGCACGGGGCAGCCGGTGGTCGACGGTCGGCGGCCGTC
>NZ_JAGMUE010001219.1:0-597 GCF_019049165.1 Streptomyces sp. AC627_RSS907 | reverse complement strand
ATCCAGGCAAGGAGCGCGCCCAGGTGCTGGTCCTCGAGCCGGCTCTGGCCGGTCGCCCAGTGCTGGCCCAGCAGGTCGGTCAGCGCGAGCAGCAGCGAGGAGCCGGGCACCCGCGCCCGCTCCCCGTAGTGCGTCAGCCAGCGCCCGAGCAGCGGCACCCGGGCCGGCGCGGCCCGCGGCACGTCAGCTTCGCGCGACCCCCCGCCCGGCTCGGCGGCGCCCGGGCCCGACGCCAGCAGCGCGCCCTCGCGCGCGCCCGCGAGGTCCTCCGGCTCGTGCTCGGCCGCCCGGCGGAAGCGCATCGAGCGGCCGAGCAGTCGTACGAAGTCGATGCCGGGGCCGCTGGGCACGAGCAGTTGCGGGGCGTCGGCGCACAGCTCGACCTGGACCGTGACCCGCTTGCCGGTCTCGGGGTCGGTCTCCTTGCGCTCCTCCCACTCCACCTCGTCCGCGCCCGCGGCGAAGTGCGGCAGCATCTCCTCGGCCAGCGCGGCGAGGAAGGCGAAGCGCAGGTCGCGGTCGCGCGGCTGGGGCACCACCAGCAGGCGCGGCGCGTCCCGGTCCGTGCCCACCAGCGCGCCGAGCGGCGCGCCCGCC
>NZ_JAGMUE010001218.1:0-565 GCF_019049165.1 Streptomyces sp. AC627_RSS907 | reverse complement strand
ACCTGCGACTTTTCCTCTCGGCGAGTGCTCACTTGCCCCTCTGGGGAAATCTTGGGGAGCCTGTTCCACACTCCCGCTCGCGTCGTTCTGTCCACCGAGGAGGGTAGCGAGCGCTTCGCGCCTCCTCCCGCCCGCCTCCGGCTTGAGCCGAGCGTAGTGGCCGAACGCGCCGATCGGCGAAGCGGCCGGTGGGCGCCGGCTCGGGCCCGGGGCTCGCGGCGGCTGCCCGGGGCGGGCGGGGCCGGTGCGGCATCAGTGCGGAGCGCCGCGCCAGCCGGCCACCGGCAGGGCGAACTTCGCGACCAGGCGGTCGGTGAACGAGGCGTGGTGCAGCCGGGCCAGGCGCACCGGCACCGCGCCGCGCCGCACCTCGACGCGCGCCCCCGCGGGCAGCTCCACGGTCCGCCGCCCGTCGCACCACAGCACCCCGTGCGGGGTCTGCGGCTGCACCTCCACCGCCAGCACCGAATCGGGCGCGGTGACCAGCGGCTTGGCGAACAGGGCGTGCGCGCTGATGGGCACCATCAGCAGCGCCTCCACCTCCGGCCACACCACGGGCCCGCCC
>NZ_JAGMUE010001217.1:0-560 GCF_019049165.1 Streptomyces sp. AC627_RSS907 | reverse complement strand
GGGTGCACCTGCTGGCCTACTTCGGGCAGAAGTCCACGCCGTGCGGCAACTGCGACACCTGCCTGACCCCGCCCGACTCCTGGGACGGCACGGTCGCCGCGCAGAAGCTGCTGTCCACGGTGGTGCGCCTGGACCGGGAGCGGCGCCAGAAGTTCGGCGTGGGCCAGATCGTGGACATCCTGCTCGGCAAGAAGACCGCCAAGGTGATCCAGCACGACCACGACGCGCTGTCGGTCTTCGGCATCGGCGCCGACCTGCGCGAGTCCGAATGGCGGGGCGTGGCACGGCAGTTGCTGGCCCAGCGGCTGCTGGCGGTCGAGGGTGAGTACGGCACGCTGGTGCTCACCGACACCAGCGGCGAGGTGCTCAGCGGCCAGCGCAAGGTGCCGCTGCGGCGCGACCCGGAGCCGGCCAAGCGCGCGCCCAGGGCCGAGGCCAAGGGCGGTGGCGGCGGCTCGCGGCGGGCGGCGCCGGTGGACCTGCCGGAGCCGTTGGTGCCGGTCTTCGAGCGGCTGCGGACCTGGCGGACGGCGATCGCGAAGGAGCAGGGCGTCCCGGCG
>NZ_JAGMUE010001216.1:0-710 GCF_019049165.1 Streptomyces sp. AC627_RSS907 | reverse complement strand
AGCTCACCCTGGCCCACGCCAACGAGGCCGCCGCCGGCGCCACGGAACACGCCCCCGAGCGGGTCGGCGTCGCGCTCGGCACCAACTTCGCCGTCGACGCCGTCGTCGACCGCATCGACCGGGCCCTGCTGGCCGAGGGCATCGCCGGGATCAGCCCCGTCGAGTGCCCCAACTTCTCCGTCAACGTCCCCGCCGGCCGGCTCGGCATCGCGCACGGCCTGCGCGCCTTCAACATCACGCTGGTCAACCTGCTCACCGCCGGGCTCGAATCGGCCCTGGTCGGCGCCCGCGCGATGGCCGCCGACCGGGCCGACGCGGTGCTGGTCGGCGCCGTCGAGGGCCGCCCGCCGGCCGCCGCCCGCACCGTCACCGGGCCCGGCGTGGACGCGGCCGGCGCCTGCCTGCTGCACCTGGAGCGACCCGAGCGCGCCGCCGAGCGCGGCGCCACCGTGCACGCCCTGCTCACCGGCGGCTCGCGGCGCACCGTCCCCGGCAACCCGGCCGCCGCCCAGCGCGTCCTGGCCGCCGCGCTCGACGCGCTGGGCACCCCGCCCGGCGTGCTGCACCTGTCCCTGCCGGCCACCGGCGGCGCGCACGTCGCCCAGGCGGCCGAGGACTGGGCCAAGACGCGCGGCGCGGCCACCGCCCTGACCGTGACCACCGGCGCCCCACAGGCGTCGGCGACCCCGGTGCTGGGCCTGGCCCAGCAC
>NZ_JAGMUE010001215.1:0-898 GCF_019049165.1 Streptomyces sp. AC627_RSS907 | reverse complement strand
GCCATGCACTACAACCAGGTGGTCGCGGCGGGCATCGCGGCCATCGGCACGACGCTGCGGGTCGAGCTGGACATCCAGACGGTCCAGGGCGACCTGCCGCGGCAGACGGCGTAGGGCCCGCCCCCTCCCGGCCCCGGCGCGGGCGCCCGCCGCGCACCACGGACGGCGGGCGCCCGCGCGCGTCGTCGGGGAGGGCGCGCGGACGGGAGCGGCGCCCGCGCCCCGGGCGCGTACGGACGCCGGGTAGCGGCCGGCCTACGCCTCGCGCGCCGCGTCGGCCGGGTGGCCCGCGCGCTCGCGCATGACCTCGAGGCCCGCGATGACCATCTCCAGGGCGAAGGCGAAGTCGCGCTCGCGCATCTCCTCCACCGTCGAGCCGCCACGGGCGCGCATGATCCGGCTGGCGTTGCCGAACGACTCCTCAAGCTCGGGGTCGGCCTCGATGGTGTCCATGACGTGGAAGAAGTAGTCGTCCTGGCTGATGCCGGCCTCCCGGCAGCGCAGCGCGAAGCGGCCCTCGATCGTGCCGAAGCCGTAGACGAACTGGAAGACCACGCTCAGCGCGCCCGTCATGCCCTCGTCGGGCACGCCGCTGCGGCGGATCACCCGCTGCGCGGCCTCGGCGAAGGCCCGCGCGTTCGGGCCGATGTTCAGGTACTCGCCGACCAACTGCGACACCCACGGGTGCTGGACGAGGATCTTCCGGTACTCGCTGGCGAGTTGGCGGAGCTGGTCGCGCCAGTCGACCAGGTGGCCCGCCTCGTCGACCTCGCCATCGGCGGGCAGCCGCATCTCGCCGTTGACCTCGTCGAGGGCGAGTTCGAGCAGGTCGTTCTTGGTGGCCACGTACCAGTAGACGGACATGGCGGTGACCCCGAGTTCGGCCGCGAGCCGGCGC
>NZ_JAGMUE010000124.1:0-765 GCF_019049165.1 Streptomyces sp. AC627_RSS907 | reverse complement strand
CACCCACCTCGACTTCTTCATCCTGTTCTCGGCGGCCGGGGGCGTGCTCGGTAGCGCGGGTCAGGCCAACTACGCGGCGGCCAACGGTTATCTGGACGCGCTGGCGGACCACCGCAGAGGGGCGGGGCTGCCGGCGGTGTCGATGGCGTGGGGGCTGTGGGAGGAGGTCAGTGAGATGACCGGCGGGCTGGGTGAGGGAGACCTGGCGCGGCTGCGGCGAGCGGGTGTGCTGCCGTTGTCCTCGGCGGACGGGTTGGCGCTGTTCGACCTCGCGCTCGGGCAGGACCGGCCCCTGGTGCTCCCGGTCCGGCTCGACCTGGCCGCGATGCGCGCCAGGCCCGGTGCGCGTCCCGCGCTGCTGCGGGGCCTGCTCGGCGCCGCGCCGTCCCGTGCGGTCGCGGGCAGCACGCCGGTCGCGCCGGGCGGCACGGGAGACGCCGGGGAACCCGGCGCCACACTGTCTCTCTCCGGACTACCGGCAACCGAACGAGCGCACGCCTTGCGGGAGTTGGTCAGGACGCAGGCCGCGTTGGTCCTGGGGTACGCGGCGGCCGACGCCATCGACGACGAGCGCGGCTTCCTCGACGCGGGCTATGACTCGCTGCGGGCGGTGGAGCTGCGGAACCGGTTGAGCGCGGCCACCGGTCTGCGGCTGCCTTCCACCCTGGTCTTCGACCACCCCACACCGGCGGAGGTGGCGGGCCGCCTCAACGAGTTGCTCCGGGAGCGTGAACGTCCGGACGCCGAGGCGCTGCTGGCCCGGCT
>NZ_JAGMUE010001214.1:712-2033 GCF_019049165.1 Streptomyces sp. AC627_RSS907 | reverse complement strand
TGCCCGAGGGGCGGTCGGGGAGGGGGAGGGCGGGTCAACGAGCGGGGGTAAATCACCCGATGGGGTGCCTCCGCGTGGGGGCACCCCATGCGGGCGGGATGACGGGCCGGGTCAGATCCCCGCCGCCGTCGACAGGTCCCGCTTGAGCGCCGTCAGCAGCTCCGCCGCCTTCGCGCGCGCCGCGGGCAGGCCGGCACGGGCGGCGACCGGGACGACCACCTCCAGGTAGCACTTCAGCTTGGGCTCCGTACCGCTCGGGCGGACGATGACACGGGCGCCGTCGAGGGTGTACCGCAGGCCGTCGGTGGGCGGCAGCGTGTCCGTGCCCCGGGTGAGGTCCTCGGCGTTCGTGACGGGCAGGCCCGCGAGGTGGGCGGGCGGCTGTTCGCGCAGGCGGCGCATGGCGGCGGTGATGAGGGAGAGGTCCTCGACGCGGACCGAGAGCTGGTCGGTGGCGTGCAGGCCGTGCTCGACGGCCAGGTCGTCGAGGAGGTCCAGGAGGGTGCGCCCGCTCTCCTTGAGGACGGAGGCGAGTTCCGTGATCAGGAGGGCGGCGGTGATGCCGTCCTTGTCCCGTACGCCCTCCGGGTCGACGCAGTAGCCGAGGGCCTCCTCGTAGCCGTAGCGCAGGCCCTCGACGCGGGCGATCCACTTGAAGCCGGTGAGGGTCTCCTCGTACGGCAGGCCCGCCTTCTCGGCGATGCGGCCGAGGAGGGAGGAGGAGACGATCGACTCGGCGAACGTGCCGTGCGCTCCGCGGGTGACCAGGTGGGCGGCGAGCAGGGCGCCGACCTCGTCGCCGCGGAGCATGCGCCAGCGCTTGCCGCCGGCCTGTCCGTCGCCGCCCTCGCCGTCCTCGCCGTCGGGGACGGCCACCGCGCAGCGGTCGGCGTCCGGGTCGTTGGCGATGACCAGGTCGGGGTCGGTCCTGCGGGCCGTCGCGAAGGCGAGGTCCATCGCGCCGGGCTCTTCCGGGTTGGGGAAGGCGACGGTGGGGAAGTCCGGGTCGGGGTCGGCCTGCTCGGCGACGAGGGTGGGCGGCGGGAAGCCGGCCCGTGCGAAGGCGGCGAGGAGGGTGTCCCTGCCCACGCCGTGCATCGCCGTGTAGACGGTGCGGGCGGTGCGGGGGGAGCCGGGGGCGAGGACGGCGTCGGTACGGGCGAGGTACGCGTCGAGGACGTCGGAGTCGTCCAGGGTCTGCCAGCCGGCGGTGGGGCGGGGGACGTCGTTCAGTGAGCCCACGGCGTCGATCTCCGCGGCGATCTCGGCGTCGGCGGGGGGCACGATCTGGGAGCCGTCGCCGAGGTAGACCTTGTAGCCG
>NZ_JAGMUE010001214.1:0-548 GCF_019049165.1 Streptomyces sp. AC627_RSS907 | reverse complement strand
GGCGAAGGCGAGGACGGGGGTGGGGAGGGGGCGGGGGAGGACGGCGGCCCTGAGACCGGCGCCGGTCATGACCGCGGCGGTGTCGCGGGCGAAGTCGGCGGACTTGTGGCGGGCGTCGTAGCCGACGACGACCAGGCCGTTGGTGTGGCCCTGCTTCTTGAGGTAGGCGGCGAGGCCGGCGGCGGCCCGGATGACGACGGTGCGGTTCATGCGCATCGGACCGGCGCCGAGTTCGCCCCTCAGGCCGGCGGTTCCGAACTGGAGGGTGCCGGAGAAGCGTGCGGTGAGTTCGGCGTGATCCTCGGCGTCGATGAGCCGGGCGAGTTCCGCGCGGGTGTCCGCGTCGGGGTCCTCGGCCAGCCATGTCCTGGCCCGGGCGAAGAGGTCGTCGTGCACGTCGGTCAGCCTCTCACTGTGGCGGTCGTGGGTCGTGGCGGTGGCGGTCGTGGGTCGTGGCGGTGGCGGTCGTGGGTCGTGGCGGTGGCGGTGGCGGTCGCGGTCGTGGGTCGTGGCGGTCGCGGTCGCGGTCGCGGGGTGCGGGGTGGGTG
>NZ_JAGMUE010001213.1:0-715 GCF_019049165.1 Streptomyces sp. AC627_RSS907 | reverse complement strand
GGTCACGGCGGTGGAGATCGACGACGTGCTCGCCGCGGCGCTGCCCAGCACCGTGGCCGCCCGGCTGCCCGAGCGGGCCGAGCACTTCGCGCTCGTGCACTCCGACGCCATGCGCGTCACCGAACTGCCCGGGCCGCCCCCCACCGCCCTGGTCGCCAACCTGCCGTACAACGTCGCCGTGCCCGTCCTGCTGCACATGCTCGCGACCTTCCCCAGCATCGAGCGCACGCTGGTCATGGTCCAGGCCGAGGTGGCCGACCGGCTCGCCGCGCCGCCCGGCTCCAAGGTGTACGGGGTGCCGTCGGTGAAGGCCGCCTGGTACGCGGAGGTCAGGCGGGCCGGCGCGATCGGCCGCAACGTCTTCTGGCCCGCCCCGAACGTGGACTCCGGCCTCGTCTCGCTGGTCCGCCGTGCCGCGCCGCCGCAAACCAGCGCCACGCGGGCGGAGGTCTTCGCGGTCGTGGACGCCGCGTTCGCGCAGCGCCGCAAGACGCTGCGGGCCGCGCTCGCGGGGTGGGCCGGCTCGGCCGCCGCCGCCGAGGCGGCGCTCGTGGCCGCCGGGGTGTCGCCGCAGGCGCGCGGCGAGGCGCTGACGGTGGAGGAGTTCGCGGCGATCGCGGAGCACGGCCCCGGCAAGTGAGGCCCGGCCGCTGATCCTGACCGCCCTGGCCCCGGCCCCGCTTGGCCTCGCGTGGCCCCGGCCTCGGCCCCACCT
>NZ_JAGMUE010001212.1:0-660 GCF_019049165.1 Streptomyces sp. AC627_RSS907 | reverse complement strand
CGCCATCGCCTTCTTCACCGGCGAGGAGGCCGGGTTCGTCTCGGGCCAGGTCCTGTACGTGGCCGGCGGCCCGCTCAACTGACGCTCAGGTGGCACGAGAACGCGAGGGAGGACAGCTCATGACGACAGCGGACAGCGACAAGGTCGCCCTGATCACGGGCGGCAGCCGAGGCATCGGCTACGGCGTGGCCGAGGCGCTGGTGGCCCGAGGCCACCGGGTGTGCGTCACCGGGCGGGGCGAGGACGCGCTCACGGCGGCCGTGGAAGCGCTGAGCGCCGCGGCCCCCGACGGCGCGGGCCGAGTGATCGGCGTCGCCGGCAAGGCGCACGACGAGGCCCACCAGGCGGTGGCCGTGGAGCGCGTGATGGAGGCGTTCGGCCGCGTCGACTTCCTGGTCAACAACGCCGGTACGAACCCGGTGTTCGGCCCCATCGCCGAACTCGACCTCGGGGTCGCGCGCAAGGTCTTCGAGACCAACGTGGTCTCCGCCCTCGGCTTCGCCCAGCGCACCTACCGGGCGTGGCAGAAGGAGAACGGCGGCGCGATCGTGAACATCGCCTCCATCGCCGGCGTCGCCCCCTCGCCCTTCATCGGCGCCTACGGCATGAGCAAGGCCGCGATGATCAACCTCACGGTGCAACTCGCGCACGAGATGGCCC
>NZ_JAGMUE010001211.1:0-542 GCF_019049165.1 Streptomyces sp. AC627_RSS907 | reverse complement strand
CGTACACCCAGGCGCGCGACGTCTGCGGGAGCCAGCCCGCCGTACCCACGCTCTGGCGCGGCGAGCACGGCCTCACCCTGCGCTTCGACCCCGCCTACACCCCACTGGAACGCGCGGGGGCCGCCTACCGCGCCGCCTACGCGCGCCTTGAGGCCGAGTTGGAGCGGGTGTCGATGGAGGTGAGCCTGGACCCCGGCGAGGTGCTCGTGCTCGACAACGACCTCGTCGTGCACGGCCGGGTGCCGTTCCGGGCCCGCTACGACGGCACCGACCGCTGGCTCAAGCGGGCCTCGGTGCGCGTACCGGGGCGTCGTACGCGTCCGGTGGCCGAGAATCGCGAGGACGGGTACGGCCAGACCGTCATCGAGGCACATGCCGTCTGACAGTCGGCGGCCTCAATTGGGCTGTCGCTCGCGTACGCGCCGCATCAAATGTCCGGGCCGCCCGACTTGTCGGGCGGCCCGTTTGGTGTGCGCCCGCGTGCGCGGCGCGTAAACGGCGACAAGGCGCACGCGACGGGCCGCCCTGCGCCCGGCGGGGTA
>NZ_JAGMUE010001210.1:0-585 GCF_019049165.1 Streptomyces sp. AC627_RSS907 | reverse complement strand
GCCCTGCGGGGCGTGATCTGCCTGCACAGCGGCGCCGACGGCGCCCTGCTGGCGTTGCTCGACTCCGCCACCGTCACGGCCTGGCGCACCGGCCTCGCCGCGGCCCTCGCCACCGACCTGCTCGCCCGACCGGCCGCCGACGGCGCCGAGACGGTCGGCGTGATCGGCGCCGGAGCCCAGTCCGAACTCACCCTCCGTGGGCTGCGCGCGCTGCGCTCCTGGGACCGGCTTGTCGTCCACGACACCGACCCGCGACGGGCGAGCGCCTTCGCGCGGCGACACGGTGGCACCGTGGCGGCCACGCCGGCGGAGGTGGCCGCCGAGGCGGACGTGGTGGTGCTGGCCACCTGGTCGCGCGAGCCCCTGCTGCACCTGGCGGACCTGCGGCCGGGCCAGCACCTGACCGCGCTCGGCGCCGACGAGCCCGGAAAGCGGGAGCTCGCCCCCGAAGTCCTCCGCTCCGCCCGACTGATCGTCGACGACGCCACCCTGGTCGCCACCCACGGCGCCCTCGCCAACGCCGGGTTGCCCGCGTCCACGGCCGCCGCCTCCCTCGGCGAGGTCATCCGTGGCGAGGCCCCCGCC
>NZ_JAGMUE010001209.1:0-551 GCF_019049165.1 Streptomyces sp. AC627_RSS907 | reverse complement strand
GTCTCGCTCTCGCACGAGGCGGCCAAGGAGTGGCGCGAGTACGAGCGCACCTCGTCCGCCGTCATCGAGAGCTACACCGGGCCCGTGGTCCGCCAGTACCTCAGCCGCCTGGAGGAGGAGCTGCGCCAGGGTGGGCTGGCCGTCCCGCTACACGTCATGCAGTCGTCCGGCGGCGTGCTCACCGCGCGGTCCGCGCGGCGGCGCCCGCTCCAGACGCTGCTGTCGGGCCCGGTCGGCGGGGCGATGGGCTCCCACGAACTGGCCCGGGTGACCGAGCGGCCCAACCTCATCGGCGTCGACATGGGCGGCACCTCCTTCGACGTGTCACTGATCGTGGACGGGGAGCCGGACGTGGCCGCCGAGGCCCGCCTGGAGGGCCTGCCGATGCTGATGAGCGTGGTCAACATCCACACCGTCGGGGCGGGCGGCGGCTCCGTGGCGTACGCCGAGGCGGGCGGGCTCCGGGTGGGCCCGCGGTCGGCGGGCGCGAGTCCTGGGCCGGCCTGCTACGGGCGGGGCGGCACCGAACCGACTGTCACCGACGCCAACCT
>NZ_JAGMUE010001208.1:0-799 GCF_019049165.1 Streptomyces sp. AC627_RSS907 | reverse complement strand
CTTCCACCCCGACCCCGCGGCGGGGTCCCCGCCGCTCGCCCGCCCGGGGCCGAAGCGCCTTCCGCCGGCCCGGCCGGGCCGTGTCGCCGCACCCCCGGAGCACGCCGGTGCCGGCTGGGTGGAACCACCGGGCCCGGGGGGCTCGTCTCTCGGGTCACTGTCGCCGGACACGGGCGTCGCCGCTCCGTTCGCGGGGGCTTTCTCCCTGGTTTTTGGGGGGGTGTTCCCGAGGTCGTGGGGCGCGCGGCGGGGAGGCCGCGCCCCAACAGGCCCGGTCGCCCCGGTATCCCCCGTCCGTGTCGTCAGCGGTTAGCCTGACGCGCAACGCACTCACGGTTTCGGGATGGGGGACGGTCGTTACGTATGGCCAGGGAATTCCAGCGCGGCCACAAGGCCAAGATCAGCGATCTGACGGCGGGGAGGGACCTGTACGTCGGCGTGCAGATCGCCGGACCCGGGCTCTCCTTCGACATCAGTTGCTTCGGCCTCGACGGCGATGAGCGACTCTCCGACGACCGTTACTTCATCTTCTTCAACCAGCCCAAGTCGCCCGAGGAGGCGATCCAGCAGCTCGGCCCGCAGGCCGGGGACACCGAGTCCTTCCGGGTGACGCTCGACAGCATTCCGCCGCGCATCCAGAAGCTGTCGTTCACCGCGACCATCGACGGTGCGGGCCAGATGTCGCAGGTCGGGCCCGGTTACATCCGCATCGTCGCCGGTGGGGAAGAGGTGGCGCGGTACGCGTTCACCGGCGCGGAGTTCAGCACCGAGCGGGCGGTGATGCTCGGCGACTTCTACC
>NZ_JAGMUE010001207.1:0-570 GCF_019049165.1 Streptomyces sp. AC627_RSS907 | reverse complement strand
CGACTGCACCGTGCCCTGGAGCGCCCCGCCGCCCAGGCCCTGCACGACGCGGAACGCGATCAGGCTGGCCATGTTCCACGCGGTGGCGCACAGCAGCGAGCCGACCAGGAACAGCGCGATGCCCACCAGCAGCACCGGCTTGCGGCCGAAGGTGTCCGACAACTTCCCGTACACCGGCAGCGACACCGTCACCGCGAGCAGGTAGCCCGCGAAGAGCCAGGAGAAGACGGAGAAGCCGCCGAGGTCGCCGACGATCTGCGGCACGGCCGTGGAGATGATCGTGGAGTCCAGCGCGGCGAGCGCCATCGCGAGCATCAGCGCGGCGACGACGGGCCCGCGACGCTCGACCCGCGGTGGTCCCGCGGCCTGTGGCGCGGGGTCCTGGTCCGTGTGCCGTGCGGTGCCGCCCACCGTGCGTCTCCCTCGCTCGTTGTAGTCACCACCTTTCCACGGGTCGCGATCTCGCGGTACCGGTCACCGCCCCGGCCGCCCGGCCCCGCCCTCCGGGTCTCCCGTACGGCGACCCCTACCGCCCCACCGACCGCTCCAGCACTGCTCCCCGGCCTGAGC
>NZ_JAGMUE010001206.1:0-545 GCF_019049165.1 Streptomyces sp. AC627_RSS907 | reverse complement strand
CCCGTGGACCTCGGCGTGTACGGAGTGGGCGAGTTCGGGCACGGCCCAGGCGCGGCCGTGCCGGACGACCTGGCGGAACCGTTCGTCGCTGGCCACCTGCCACTCGACCGCGACCTTGCGCTCGGGCATGCCGCCACGGCTGTCGACGGCCAGCGGGTCGGGTGCCAGCCGGGTCCACAGGACGAAGCCGTCGGCGGCCGGGTCGCCGGAGGCGACGCCGAGGCGGTAGGGGTCGTCCTGGTAACGCGGCGCGGCCCAGGCCGTGCCGCTGCTGAGGCCGGCGCTGAACAGGCCGAGTGCGGCGCCGGTCACGCCGGCGGCGCCGATCAGGCGGCGTCTGCTGATGTCCATGGATCAGGTCCCTTCGATGACAGGCGAGCGGTCGGCCGGAGGGGGCGTCGGAACGCACGCCACCCGCCGTTCCGGTACGGGGACTCACCCGTTCACGCGCGTGCGTCCCCACGGTTCCCCGCACCGCCGACGGACTGGCCCACGATCACGGGGGCAGGTTGCGGTGGCGGGTGGAACAGAACTCCAGCGGGCCA
>NZ_JAGMUE010001205.1:0-703 GCF_019049165.1 Streptomyces sp. AC627_RSS907 | reverse complement strand
CTCCGGGGTCGGTAAGAGCACGGTCGTCGCGCACCTGCGCCAGGCCCATCCCGAGGTATGGCTCTCGGTCTCCGCCACCACCCGCAAGCCGCGTCCCGGCGAGCGGCACGGCGTCCAGTACTTCTTCGTCGAGAACGAGGAGTTCGACAAGCTCGTCGCCAACGGAGAGCTGCTGGAGTGGGCCGAGTTCGCGGGCAACCGTTACGGCACCCCGCGCCGGGCGGTCCTCGACCGCCTTGAGGCGGGGGAGCCGGTGCTGCTGGAGATCGACCTCCAGGGCGCCCGGCTGGTCCGCGAGTCGATGCCGGAGGCGCAGTTGGTCTTCCTGGCCCCGCCGAGCTGGGACGAGTTGGTGCGCCGCCTGACCGGGCGGGGCACCGAGCCGCCGGAGGTGATCGAGCGCAGGCTGGCGGCGGCGAAGGTCGAGCTGGCCGCCGAGTCCGAGTTCGACACCACCCTGGTCAACACCTCCGTCGAGGACGTCAGCGCTGAGCTGCTAGCCTTGATGCGAGTGGTCTGATCTGCTCTGATTTCTTCGACCCTCGTCAACGCTCGGTACGGCAAGCATCACGCCGCCGTTATCGTCGTTGACGATCAGTACGGCGCGCTATGTGACCAGCGCCGTGCGCAACAGATGCCATCAGACACACGCCCGGTGACACCGTCACCGACGCGGTCGCCGAAGGCGTCCGCGACATCGCTG
>NZ_JAGMUE010000123.1:17601-48525 GCF_019049165.1 Streptomyces sp. AC627_RSS907 | reverse complement strand
CCGCGCCCCCGCCCGACACCACACCCCGCCCGATCCCGCGCCCTCCGCCCGGTCCCGCGCCCCCCGCCCGACAGCCGCCCCGTCGCCCGCCCCCACTACGGCAGAGTGATCCCCGGGTCCATCCCGCCCAGTGCCTTCCCGCACCCGCAGTCCCGGTCCGCGGTCGCCGGCAGGGCGGCCACCGCGTCGAACAGGACGCCCCGCAGCCGGTCCACGTTCGCCGCGAACACCCGCAGCACCTCCTCGTGCGAGACGCCCTCGCCGCTCTCCGCGCCGGCGTCGAGGTCGGTGACGAGGGTCAGCGAGGTGTAGCAGAGCTCCAGTTCACGGGCGAGCGCCGCCTCCGGGTGACCGGTCATGCCCACCACGGACCAGCCCTGCGCCCGGTGCCACGACGACTCCGCACGGGTCCCGAAGCGCGGCCCCTCGACCACGACCAGGGTGCCGCCGTCCACCGGCTCCCAGTCCCGCCCCCGCGCCGCCTTCAGCGCGGCGGCCCGTCCGGCGGGGCAGTACGGGTCGGCCAGCGACACGTGCACCACGTTGGGCACCGTGCCGTCGGGCGTCGGCAGCCCGTCGAAGTACGTCGACGGCCGGGACTTCGTGCGGTCGACGAACTGGTCCGGCACCAGCAGTGTGCCCGGCCCGTACTCGGGGCGCAGCCCGCCGACCGCGCACGGGCCGAGGACCTGGCGCACACCGGCCGAGCGCAGCGCCCACAGGTTGGCCCGGTAGTTGATCCGGTGCGGCGGCAGATGGTGGCCGCGACCGTGCCGGGGGAGGAAGGCGACCCGCCGGCCGGAGACCTCGCCGAGGAAGAGGGAGTCGCTGGGCGGCCCGTACGGGGTGTCGACCCGCACCTCGGTCACGTCGTCGAGGAACGAGTAGAAACCGGAGCCGCCGATCACGCCGATCTCGGCGTTCACCTTGTTCGCCATGCCCGCACCCTAGCCGCCCCGGGAAACGCCGAGGACCCCGTCGTCGGGTGACGACGGGGTCCCGTAAGAAGTCCTGAGGGGGCTTACGCGGCGGTGCTGCCGGCGGAGCTCGACGACGAGCCGGAGCCCGAGGACGAACCCGAGCCCGAAGACGAAGAGGACGACGAGGACGACGAGGAAGCGGACTCCGCGGAGGACGACGCGGACTTCGCGGACGACGCCGGGGAGCTGCTGGACGAGCTGCCGCGGCTGTCGTTGCGGTAGAAGCCGGATCCCTTGAAGACGATGCCGACCGCGGAGAACACCTTCTTCAGGCGCCCCTGGCAGTTCGGGCACTCGGTGAGGGCGTCGTCGGTGAACTTCTGCACCGCCTCGAGGCCTTCGCCGCACTCGGTGCACTGGTACTGGTACGTCGGCACTGTCTTCCTCCTGGCACTCTCACTCGATGAGTGCTAACGACGATCCATACTGACGTATTCCTCGGCATCAGTCCACTGCGGCGGGCGAGCGGTGACCGACGCCACGCGCGACCGTCCGTCCGTGGGCCTGTGCCGCCAGCCGCGACCGCAGCGCCACCAGGGTCGCCAGCGCGAGCACCGTGCCGCCCATCGGCGCCAGGAACCCGGCGCCGTCCCAGAGCCGGTCCTCCAGCTGTCCGGAGACGGTCACGGCGGCCGCCTGGCCGAGCGCCACCGCGCCGGTGAGCCAGGTGAAGGCCTCGGTACGGGCGCCCGCCGGTACCAGGGTCTCGACCAGGGTGTAACCGGTGACGAGGGCGGGCGCGATGCACACGCCGACGAGCAGGCCGAGGCCGGCCAGCACGAGCACCGAGTGCGCGGCCCACAGGCCGGACGCGGTCAGCGCCAGGGCGGTGTAGCCGACGAGGAGGCGCCGCTGCGGGGCGACCTTCCAGGCGATGGCGCCGCAGGCGAGGCCGGAGAGCATGTTGCCCGCGGCGAAGACGCCGTACAGGACGCCGTTCAGGCCGGGCTCGCCGATCGACTGGGTGAACGAGGCCAGCGAGACCTGCATGCCGCCGAAGACGGAGCCGATGCCCAGGAAGGCGACGATCAGGACGCGCACCCCGGGGACGCGCAGCGCCGACACGTGCTCCACGCGCGCGTGGCCGCCGTCGGCGGCGCCGACCACCGGCTGGGTGCTCTTCCGGGCGGCGAAGAGCAGGCCGCCCACCAGGGTGAGCGCGGCCTCCGTGAGCAGGCCCGCGGCCGGGTCGACGCCCGTGCACAGGGCGGTCGCCACCAGCGGGCCGAGGACGAAGGTCAGCTCGTCGGTGACGGACTCGAAGGCGGCCGCCGTGGACATCAGGGGGGAGCCCTTGAGCTTCACGGCCCAGCGCGCCCGCACCATGGGACCGACCTGCGGGACCGAGGCCCCGGTGGGAACGGCCGCCGCGAACAGCGCCCACAGGGGGGCGTCCGCGAGCGCGAGGGCGGTCAGGGTCAGGCCGGACGCCGCGTGGACGAGTACGCCGGGGAGCAGGACGGCGCGCTGCCCGTAGCGGTCGGCGAGCCGGCCGCTGTAGGGGGCGAACAGGGCCATGGAGACGCCGGTGACGGCCGCCGCGGCGCCCGCGACGCCGTAGGAGCCGGTGGTGTGCTGCACGAGCAGCACGATGGAGATCGTCAGCATCGCGAACGGCTGGCGTGCCGCGAAGCCGGGGAGCAGGAACGTCCAGGCGCCGCGGGTGCGCAGCAGCTGCCCGTATCCCGGGCGGGCGGAGGTGGGGGCGGTGCCCCGCGCGTCCTCCGGCGACTTCTTCGACTTCTTCGACAGGGAGTCCGTGGATGCCACGGGCCCGTGCCTTTCTGCCGCCTGGTGGCGCGGTCCGCCTCATGGCTGTCGCCGTGCGGGAGCGCCGAGAGCTGTCCTCTTGCGCGGACTGCGGTAGATACCGGAGCCCGGTGCGGAAGCAGGCTCTCCGGCCGCCATACGGTGCCGCCAGCTCTGCGTCAGGCAGAGTTGGTTCGATCAGGTGCCGCCTTCATCGTACAGGGATCAAGTGGGGCGCTACCTGTGAAAGGGAGCACCCCACCCGCGTTCACCTGTGATTGCCGCCGGCGTCGGTGGTGCCCAGCCAGCCGGCCAGCTTGCCGCCGCGTCCGACGGCGCGCAGCCGGGCCTCGGCGGCGTCCCGGACCGGGTCGGTGGCGACCACGAGGAGTTCGTCCCCGCGTCGCAGCCCCGTCGTCGGCAGCGGCACGAACGACGTCCCGTCGCGGACGATCAGCGTGACGGCGGCCCCGGCCGGCAGCCGCAGCTCGCTGATCTCGACGCCGTGCATCCGCGAGCCCTCGGGGACCGTGACCGACAGCAGGTGTCCGCGCAGCCGCTCCAGGGGCGCCGACTCGATGCCGAGGTCGGCGGCCTCGTCGCCCTTGCCCAGGCCCAGCTTGCGGGCGAGCCAGGGCAGCGTCGGTCCCTGGACCAGGGTGTAGACGACGACCAGGACGAAGACGACGTTGAAGATCCGCCGGCTGCCCGCGACACCCTCCACCATGGGGATCGTCGCCAGGATGATGGGCACGGCGCCGCGCAGTCCGGCCCAGGACATCAGGGCCTGCTCCTGCCACGGCGTCCGGAAGGGCGCCAGGCACAGCACGACGCTCAGCGGGCGCGCCACCATGGTGAGCACCAGCCCGATGACCAGCGCGGGCAGGATGTCGTCGCCCAGTTCGTGCGGTGTGACCAGCAGGCCGAGCAGCACGAACATGCCGATCTGGGCGAGCCAGCCGAGCCCGTCGGCGAAGCCGCGGGTGGCGGGCCAGTGCGGCAGCCGGGAGTTGCCCATGACCATCGCGGCGAGGTAGACGGCCAGGAAACCGCTGCCGTGGGCCATGGCGCCGGCCGCGTAGGCCGCGACGGCGATGGCCATGACGGCGATGGGGTAGAGGCCGGAGGCGGGCAGTGCCACGTGCCTCAGTCCCCACGACCCCAGCCAGCCCACCACCAGTCCGATGGCGGCGCCGATGGCCAGTTCCAGGGCGATCTCGCCCAGCAGGACGTACCAGTGCTCGATCGGGCCGGCCGTGGAGAAGGCGACCACGAGGATGACCACGGGGGCGTCGTTGAAGCCCGACTCGGCCTCGAGCGTGCCCGTTATGCGGGTGGGCAGGGGGATCCTGCGCAGCACCGAGAAGACGGCCGCCGCGTCCGTGGAGGACACCACCGCTCCGACGATCAGCGCCTGCCGCCATTCCAGCCCGGTCAGGTAGTGCGCGCCGGCCGCGGTCACGCCGACGCTCACCGCGACGCCGGCCAGCGCCAGTGCGGAGGCGGCCGGAAGAGCCGGCCTGACCTCCTTCCACTTCGTGCCGAGTCCGCCCTCGGCCAGGATCACGACCAGGGCCGCGTAGCCGATGACCTGGACCAGTTCGGCGTCGTCGAAATGGATGTCACCGATGCCGTCCTGGCCCATGGCGATGCCGATGGCCAGGTAGATGAGCAGACTGGGGAGCCCGGTGCGCGAGGAGACCCGGACCGCCGCCACGGCGATGAGCAGGACGAGCGCGCAGACGAGCAGGAGCTGGTTGAGGTGGTGGACAGTCAGCGGCCGGTTCCCTTCCCTGGTGCCAGTACGGACACAGCGCGGACGAGTGCGCCGTACGGCGCGCGACGGCGCACCTCCAGGGCACACGAAGCCGCGGGCCTCCGCGGACAACTACTTCGTTACCTTACCTAACTCTTGACGCTTTCTTGACGCTCATCCTGGCAAGATCGAACGCTCGTGCGCGCCCGTACCCCGACTCCGCGTCAAGGGGGCATGAGCCCTGCGCCTACAGTTGCTCCAGCGTTCAGTACAAAGCACAGCCCGCCCCTGCCGCTCGTGTTAGGACAGCAAGGACAGCGATGCCCCCCACCAACACCGCCTCTTCGGGTCAGCAGCCCGGCAAGTCCGGCAGGAAGAAGGGGCGCAAAGCGCGCCTGCTCGTCCTCGTGCTGGTCCTGGCCGTCATCGGCGGCCTCGTCTACGGGGCGTACTGGTCCATCAGCACCGTCCGCGCCTCCTTCCCGCAGACCAAGGGCTCGATCACGCTGGAGGGCCTGTCGGGTCCGGTCGACGTCAAGCGCGACGGCTACGGCATCCCGCAGGTCTACGCGTCCTCCGAGGAGGACCTGTTCATGGCGCAGGGCTACGTCCAGGCGCAGGACCGGTTCTACGAGATGGACGTGCGCCGCCACATGACCGCCGGGCGCCTGTCGGAGATGTTCGGCAAGAGCCAGGTCGACAACGACGAGTTCCTGCGCACCCTGGGCTGGCACCGCGTGGCGAAGAAGGAGTACGACGAGAAGCTGTCGGACTCCGCGAAGAAGTACCTCCAGGCCTACTCCAAGGGGGTCAACGCCTACCTGCGGGGCAAGGACGGCGCGGACATCTCCCTGGAGTACGCCGCCCTCGGCTTCACCAACGACTACAAGCCCCAGGAATGGACCCCGGTCGACTCGGTGGCCTGGCTGAAGGCGATGGCCTGGGACCTGCGCGGCAACATGCAGGACGAGATCGACCGCGCCCTGATGACCAGCCGCCTCGGCCCCAAGCAGATCGCCGACCTGTACCCGGCGTACCCGTACGACCGGAACAAGGCGATCGTCCAGGAGGGCCAGTACGACGAGCTCGACGAGACGTTCGACGGCGGCGCCGGCGACTCCGGGTCCGACTCCGGGTCCGGCACGGGCGGGGGCACCGGCACTGGCTCCGGCACCGGCACTGGCTCCGGCAGCGCGCTGCAGAGCCAACTGGCGGGTCTCCAGAACGTCCTGGACGACCTGCCCACCGCCGTCGGCGTCAACGGCAACGGCATCGGCTCGAACTCCTGGGTCGTCTCCGGCAAGCACACCATCACCGGCAAGCCGCTGCTGGCCAACGACCCGCACCTGTCGCCGTCGCTGCCGTCCGTCTGGTACCAGATGGGCCTGCACTGCCGCTCCGTCTCCGACAAGTGCCGGTACGACGTCGCCGGCTACACCTTCGCGGGCATGCCCGGCGTGATAATCGGCCACAACCAGGACATCGCCTGGGGCCTGACCAACTCCGGCGCCGACGTCACCGACCTCTACCTGGAGAAGATCACCGGCGCGGGCTACCAGTACGACGGCAAGGTGGTCCCCTTCGAGACGCGCGAGGAGACCATCAAGGTCGCCGGCGGCAAGTCCAAGAAGATCGTCGTCCGGGAGACCAACAACGGCCCCCTCCTCTCCGACCGCGACGACGAGCTCGTGAAGGTCGGCAAGAAGGCCACCGTCGACACCGCCGCCCCCGACCGCGGAGACGGCTACGGCGTGGCGCTGCGCTGGACCGCCCTGGAGGCGGGCACCACCATGGACGCCGTCTTCGCGATGGACCGGGCGAAGAACTGGGACGACTTCCGTGAGGCCGCCGCCCTGTTCGACGTGCCCTCGCAGAACCTGGTCTACGCCGACGCCGAGCACATCGGCTACACGCTGCCCGGCCGGATCCCGGTGCGCGCCGAGGGCCACGACGGCTCGGTCCCGGCGCCGGGCTGGAGCTCCAAGTACCGCTGGTCCGGCGAGTACATCGACCCGGACGAGCTGCCGTACGAGTACGACCCGGAGCGCGGCTACATCGTGACCGCCAACCAGGCCGTCGTCGATGAGGACACGTACCCGTACACGCTGACCACGGACTGGGGCTACGGCACCCGCAGCCAGCGGATCACCTCCCTGATCGAGCAGAAGATCAAGGACGGCGGCAAGATCTCCACGGACGACATGCGCCAGATGCAGCTGGACAACAGCAGCGAGATGGCCAAGCTGCTCGTGCCCCAGCTGCTGAAGATCGACGTGGCCGACAAGGACGTCCGCGAGGCGCAGAAGCTGCTGGAGGGCTGGGACTACACCCAGGACGCCGACTCGGCCGCCGCCGCCTACTTCAACGCCGTCTGGCGCAACATCCTCAAGCTCGCCTTCGGCAACAAGCTGCCCAAGGAGCTGCGGGTCGAGGGACAGTGCCTGTGGGTCGACCCGGTCAACACCACCGGTCCCGCGGACGAGACCAACAAGGTCCGCGAGTGCGGCCAGCGCGACGCCGACCAGGCCCAGCCGGACGGCGGCGACCGCTGGTTCGAGGTCGTCCGCACCCTGATGGACAAGCCGAAGAGCGACTGGTGGACGACGCCCGGGGCCGGCACCCGCAAGGGCGCCGACAACCGCGACGACCTGTTCAAGCGCGCCATGACCGACGCCCGCTGGGAGCTGACCGCCAAGCTCGGCAAGGACATCGACAGCTGGAACTGGGGCCGGCTGCACCGCCTGTTCCTGAAGAACCAGACCCTCGGCACCGAGGGCCCCGGCTTCCTGAAGTACGCCCTCAACCGGGGCCCGTGGAAGCTCAGCGGCGGCGAGGCCGCGGTCAACGCCTCCGGCTGGAACGCGGCCGGCGGCTACGGGGTGGTGTGGGTGCCGTCCATGCGGATGGTGGTCAACCTCGGCGACCTCGACAAGTCGCGGTGGATCAACCTCACCGGTGCCTCCGGTCACGCCTACAGCGCCCACTACACCGACCAGACGGACAAGTGGGCCGACGGAGAGCTGCTGCCGTGGGCCTTCTCGAAGAAGGCGGTCGACGACAGCACGAGCGACACGCTGGTGCTCAAGCCATGAGCACGCGCCCCTGACGGGAAACGGCCTCCACGCACGCGTGGAGGCCGTTCTCGTGGGGGCACTTCGCGGCGGGGCCCGCGCGTCAGCGGAACCGCCGCACCCCCGACGGCGTCACCACCGCGTCCACCGGCCGGTCGTGCGGCTCCCCGGGGACGTGCGCGACGACCTCGGAGTCGTAGAGCAGCACCAGCAGCGCGGGCCGCGCGCCCGCCCGCTCCAGACGCGCGAGGACCCGGTCGTACGAGCCGCCGCCGCGGCCCAGGCGCATGCCGCGCTCGTCGACCGCCAGCCCCGGCAGCAGCACGACGTCCGCCCCGGTCACCGCGTCCGGCCCCAGGCGCTCACCGGTGGGTTCGAACAGGGCCATCCGTCCGCCGCCGTGCCGCACGCGCGCGAGGGAACCCTCCCCGGTGTAGGCGCCCCAGTCCAGGTCGTTGTCGGGCAGCAGGGCCGGCAGCAGGACGCGCACGCCCCGCGCGTGCAGCGCGTCCAGCAGCGCGAGGGTGCCAGGTTCGGCGCCCACGGAGACGTAAGCCGCCACGGCGTGCGCCCGCGCGACCTCCGGCATCGCGAGCGTCCGCTCGGCCAGCGAACGCGCCGCTTCCGACACGTCATCCGCCGTCAACCCGTTCCTCACCGCGAGGAACTCCCGCCGCAACGTGCGCTTGTCAGATTCGGCCGCAGGTCCGTCGTGACTCACTGCTCACTCCCGTACCGCTTTCATGTGCTCATATGAGCACCGCTGATCCGGAGCCACAGTTTCTCCCCAAAGGCACCGGATATGGTGGCGCGCATGACTCAGTCCCACCCCAGGATCAGCAAGGCTGTCATCCCCGCAGCCGGCCTCGGTACCCGGTTCCTGCCGGCCACCAAAGCCACTCCCAAGGAGATGCTGCCGGTCGTCGACAAGCCGGCGATCCAGTACGTGGTCGAGGAGGCCGTGGCCGCGGGCCTCGGCGATGTCCTCATGGTCACGGGCCGCAACAAGCGCCCCCTGGAGGACCACTTCGACCGCAACTACGAGCTCGAGTCCGCCCTCCAGAAGAAGGGCGACGCGGGCCGACTGGCCAAGGTCCAGGAGTCGAGCGACCTCGCCATGATCCACTACGTCCGCCAGGGCGACCCCAAGGGACTCGGTCACGCCGTGCTGTGCGCGGCCCCGCACGTCGGCAACGAGCCCTTCGCGGTCCTGCTCGGCGACGACCTGATCGACCCGCGCGACCCGCTGCTGCAGCGCATGATCGACGTCCAGGAGCAGTACGGCGGCAGCGTGATCGCCCTCATGGAGGTCGCGCCCGAGCAGATCCACCTCTACGGCTGCGCCTCCGTCGAGGCGACCGACGACGGGGACGTCGTCAAGGTCAGCGGGCTGGTCGAGAAGCCCGACCCGGCCGACGCCCCCTCCAACTACGCCATCATCGGCCGCTACGTCCTCGACCCGCACATCTTCGACATACTCCGCACGACCGAGCCCGGCCGCGGCGGCGAGATCCAGATCACCGACGCCCTGCAGCAGCTCGCCGAGGACGAGAAGGTCGGCGGCCCGGTGCACGGCGTCGTCTTCAAGGGCCGCCGCTATGACACCGGCGACCGGGGCGACTACCTGCGTGCCATTGTCAGACTCGCGTGCGAACGTGAGGACCTGGGCCCGGACTTCCGGACCTGGCTCCGCAGTTACGTAGCCGAGGAGATGTAAGGACGTTGAGCAGCGCCGCGCACCGTGCCACCGGCCACGACCACCCCGGGACGGACCACCCCTCCGGCCCGGACCACCTGTGGTCGGTGCAGGACCACCTGGACGACATCCTGGCCGCCGTCCGCCCCCTGGACCCCATCGAGCTGAACCTGCTCGACGCCCAGGGCTGCGTCCTGGTCGACGACATCACGGTGCCGCTCTCCCTGCCGCCGTTCGACAACAGCTCCATGGACGGGTACGCGGTGCGGGTCACCGACGTCGCGGGCGCGAGCGAGGAGTTCCCCGCCGTCCTGGAGGTCGTCGGGGACGTCGCGGCCGGCCAGGCCGACCCGCTGTCCGTGGGCCCCGGGCAGGCCGCCCGCATCATGACCGGCGCCCCGCTGCCGCCCGGCGCCGAGACGGTCGTCCCCGTCGAGTGGACCGACGGCGGGCTCGGCGAGGGCCCGGTGGCCGGGATGCGCGCCCGCAGTCTGGGTCCCGAGGGCGCCGAGGGCCACGTGCACGTGTACCGCCCGGCCGAGGCAGGCGCGCACGTACGCGCGCAGGGCAGTGACGTCAGGTCCGGCGACCGTGCCCTGGAGGCCGGCACGGTGCTCGGACCGCCGCAGATCGCCCTGCTCGCCGCGATCGGCCGGGGCAAGGTCCGGGTGCGCCCGCGCCCGCGCGTGGTGGTGCTCTCCACCGGCAGCGAACTCGTCCAGCCCGACGAGGAGCTGGGCGCCGGCCAGATCTACGACTCGAACAGCTTCGCCCTCACCGCCGCCGCCCGCGACGCCGGCGCGATCGCCTACCGCGTGGGCGCCGTCGCCGACGACGCCGAGACCCTGCGGGCCACCATCGAGGACCAGCTGGTGCGCGCCGACCTCATGGTCACCACCGGCGGCGTGAGCGTCGGGGCGTACGACGTGGTCAAGGAGGCGCTGGCGCACGTCGCCGACGAGGACGAGCCGGGCAGCGGCGTGGACTTCCGCACGCTGGCCATGCAGCCCGGCAAGCCCCAGGGCTTCGGCTCCATCGGACCCGACCACACCCCGCTGCTCGCGCTGCCCGGCAATCCGGTGTCGTCGTACGTCTCCTTCGAGCTGTTCGTCCGCCCCGCGATCCGCGCCCTCATGGGCCTGCCGGACATCCACCGCCCGACGGTCACCGCCACCCTGGCCGCGAAGAAGCCGCTGAGCTCGCCCAGGGGGCGCCGGCAGTTCCTGCGCGGCACCTACACCGACGGCTCGGTCGCCCCGGTCGGCGGATCCGGCTCCCACCTCGTGGCCGCCCTCGCGCACGCCGACGCGCTGATCGTGGTCCCCGAGGACACCGAGTCCGTCGAGCCCGGCGCCGAGGTCGAGGTGGTCCTGCTCGGCTGACCCCGCCCGAATGGCGGTACCGTGTCGCGCACAGCAGGCCCGCGCGCCGCACCGCGCCGGGCCCGGACCGGGAGCGCCACACGAGCATGAGTACGCAGGACCGAACCCCGCAGGACGGCCAGGGCCCGCAGGACCGGCTGACGCACATCGACGAGGCCGGAGCCGCCCGGATGGTCGACGTGTCTGGCAAGGACGTGACCGCACGCACCGCGCGCGCGAGCGGGCGCGTCCTCGTCGCACCGCGCGTGGTCGAGCTGCTGCGCGGCGAGGGGGTCCCGAAGGGCGACGCCCTGGCCACCGCGCGGATCGCGGGCATCATGGGCGCCAAACGCACCCCGGACCTGATCCCGCTGTGCCACCCGTTGTCGGTCTCCGGTGTGAAACTGGACCTGTCGGTCGCGGACGACGCCGTGGAGATCACCGCCACGGTGAGGACGACGGATCGCACGGGCGTCGAGATGGAGGCGCTCACCGCGGTCTCCGTCGCCGCGCTCACCGTGGTCGACATGGTCAAGGCGGTCGACAAGGGAGCGGTCATCACGGACGTGCGGGTGGAGGAGAAGACGGGCGGCAAGTCGGGCGACTGGAGCCGGGGATGACACGGGACGCGTCGGTCGGGGACGCCCTCCTCGCGCCGTACGGCGCACTGGTCGTCACCGCCTCCAACCGGGCCGCCGCCGGGGTCTACGAGGACAGGGGCGGCCCGCTGGTCGCCGAGGGCCTGCGCCGCTTCGGCTTCGCCGTCGACGGCCCGCGGGTCGTCCCCGACGGCGACCCGGTCGAGGCGGCGCTGCGCGCGGGCGCCGAGGCGGGCTACGACGTGATCGTCACCACCGGCGGCACCGGCATATCGCCCACCGACCGCACCCCCGAGGCGACGCGGGCGGTGATCGAGTACGAGGTCCCGGGCATCGCGGAGGCCGTCCGGGCCTACGGCCGGGACAAGGTGCCGACCGCGGTGCTCTCCCGGGGCCTGGCCGGTGTGGCGGGACGGACGCTCATCGTCAACCTGCCGGGTTCCACCGGCGGAGTGAAGGACGGCCTCGCGGTCCTGGAACCCCTGCTGAGGCACGCCGTGGACCAGATCCGCGGCGGTGACCACCCCAGACCCGGCGGCAGCGGGGGTGCGAGCTGAACAGCCCATCCTGGCCCGTGGAGCTGGTGGACGGCGACATCGTCCTCAGGCCGATAAAGCTGCGCGACCAGCGGGCCTGGCGCGAGGTCAACCGGCGCAACCGCGACTGGCTGCGGCCCTGGGAGGCGACCATTCCGCCGCCCGCGCCCGGCGGTCCGCTCGCGAACCGGCCGACGTACCGCCAGATGGTGCGGCACCTGCGCGCCGAGGCGAACGCGGGCCGGATGCTGCCGTTCGTCATCGAGTACCAGGGGCGGCTGGTCGGGCAGTTGACGGTGGCCGGGATCACCTGGGGCTCGATGTGCTCCGGGCACATCGGCTACTGGGTGGACGAGGCGGTGGCCGGCCGCGGGGTGATGCCGACGGCCGTGGCGATGGCGGTGGACCACTGTTTCCGCACCGTCGGACTGCATCGCGTCGAGGTCTGTATTCGCCCCGAGAACGGGCCCAGTCGCCGGGTCGTGGAAAAACTGGGATTCCGCGAGGAGGGACTGAGGCCGCGTTATCTCCACATCGACGGAGGCTGGCGCGATCACCTCGTCTTCGCGCTCACCGCGGAGGAGGTCCCGGACGGGCTGCTGTGGCGCTGGCATCGTTCCCGTGAGCGCTCCCAGGACCGGGACCCGCGGAGGACCCCGGGGAATCCCGCTCGCCCGTACCCCGGAATTGAATAAACGTTCGAAATTGATCGGGCCGCGACCACCCCGAAACGGATCATTTCCCGACCCTGGCGGTCGGCTGATCGCATGGGTTGCAAAAAAAGTTCGAAATATCAGCCAGATCGTGCGACACACCGGCCCAATTGGCGGATGGCCCCACGCAAACCCCTCTACCGTGTGAGGCGTGAGCAGCAGCGGCCTCATCTACGCAGTCATTGTCGGGGCCTGGGCCGCCTACTTGGTGCCGATGTGGCTCCGTAGGCAGGACGAGCTGAACGAGGCCCGTCCGACGGAACGCTTCAGCACCGCCATCCGGCTGCTGTCCGGACGGGCGGGCATGGAGCGCCGGTACGCCAAGGACCTGCGGTCGCGCTCCGCCGACGAGGCGGAGTTCGACGCCGACGCCCCGGACGCCGTCACCGACTCGGTGGACGTCCGGGCGTTCGCCGTGTCCAGAACCCGCCGGCACACCCGGCCGGTCGTACCGCAGCAGCCCGCGGAGCGGCCGGAGGCGACCCGTCCGGAGGTGACCCGCCCGGAGGCGGGCGGACGTCCGCACGGCCCCAGACCCGGACCGTCGCCCGAAGCCGAGGCGGCACCGGCGCGCGAGCGCGGGCCGCAGGCGGGGCGCGAGTCCGTCTCGCCTGCGGCCGCGGCCCGTGCCCGGCGCACCAAGGTGCTCGCACGCCGCCGGCGCACCACCGTGATGCTGTTCCTGGCCTTCACGCTCGGCTCCGTCGTCGCCGCGGTCGGCGGGCTCGCGTTCCTGTGGGCACCCGGCGTGCCCGCCGTGCTGCTCAGCGCCTACATCGCCTATCTGCGCTCCCAGGAGCGCCGCCGGTTCGCCTTCCAGATGGACCGCCGCCAGGCCGAGGTCGCCGCGCAGCGGCTGCGGGACCGCGACCGTCAGCCTCGTCGGCGGACGCCCACCGACACGGCCGGCGACCCCGACGCCGAGGAGCCGGACGAGGGGCCCGAGGCGGAGCCGGACCCCGGCCTGTCGGCGCTCGCCGCGGACCGGCGGGCACTGGTGGAGCAGACCGACCACGCCGAGTGGGTCGACCAGCAGCGTGAACGGCAGCGGCGGCCGCAGGGCGACAGCTGGGACCCGGTGCCGGTACCGCTGCCCACCTACGTGACCGCGCCGGTCGCCCCCCGCGCCACGCCCGACGTGGACCTCGCGGCGCCGGACGCGTGGAGCTCCGCACGCTCCAGCGCCGTCACCCCGGACCAGGAGGAGGCGGCGGCCGAGCCCGTGCCGGACCGCCCCGCCGCCCACGCCGGGGACCGGGCCGAGGACCGGCCCGAGAGCCCCGGCCGCAGCGACGCCCGCCGCGCCGCCTCCGCCCGCCGGGCCCGGGAGCGCGGCCGGACGCCCCTGTTCGACCAGTACGAGGACGGCGACCGCCCCCGCGCGGCCAACGAGTAGGCCGCGCGGGGCCGCCTCCGCTCGGCTCGCGGGAAGCGATTTTTGAGCAGGCCGGTCGGGGTGCTAAAGTTTCACTCGTTGCAAGGGCCTGTGGCGCAGTCCGGTAGCGCACCTCGTTCGCATCGAGGGGGCCAGGGGTTCAAATCCCCTCAGGTCCACGCACATTGACGGGATCCCGTTCGATCACCACGATCGAACGGGATCTTCGTCGTTTCCGGGCCGGCACTCGCCCCGGGCGGCGGCCTGGTCGCCTCGCGCGCCGCCGCGGGGTGAGCGGCGCGGTCCGGCCGGCGGATGCGTGGGTCCTACGGGATCTGGAGGGCCTTCGCGTAGCAGAGGCTCTCCTCGTGGAAGCGGTAGTAGCCGAACTTCTCGCACGGCTCGTAGCCGCTGGAGGTGTACAGGGCCACGGCTTCCGGCTGCTTGGTGCCGGTCTCCAGGACCATGCGGGTCCGGCCCGCCGCGCGGGCGTCCTCCTCCAGGGCCGCCAGGATGCGCCGGGCGAGCCCGCGGCCGCGCATCTGCTCGATCACGAACATCCGCTTCAGCTCGGCGTCACCGTCGCGGTTGCCCTCGTCGTTGGCGTCCTGACGGCGCCAGCCGCCGGAGGCGACCGGGACGTCGTTCTCGTCGTACGCGACCAGGTACAGGCCGTTCGGCGGCGCGAAGTCCGACGGGTCCAGCGGCGTGGCGTCGCCGCCGTCGCCGTAGCGGACGTCGTACTCGGCCTGGACCTCGTCGTTCAACTTCACGGCGTCGGGGTGGTCGAAGGGAACCCGGCGTATGTTCATGCTTCCTACCGTGTTTCTATGTGCGGCCTGGGCGGGACAACGTCCAGTGTGCCGGTATCGTGCCCTGGTGCTCACCGTGACCTGCGTGAATGTGAATGGGCTGCGCGCCGCCGCGAAGAAGGGCTTCGTGGAGTGGCTGGCCGGCACCTCCGCCGACGTGCTGTGCCTCCAGGAGGTGCGGGCCGAGCCCCAGCAGTTGCCCGAGCACGTCCGCGAGCCCGAGGGCTGGCACGTGACGCACGCCCCCGCCGCCGCCAAGGGACGCGCCGGCGTCTCCCTCTACACCCGCCGTGAGCCCGACCGGGTCCGCATCGGGTTCGGCTCGTCGGAGTTCGACGGCAGCGGCCGCTACGTCGAGGCCGACCTGCCCGGTGTGACGGTCGCCTCCCTCTACCTCCCCTCCGGCGAGGTCGGCACCGAGCGCCAGGACGAGAAGGTCCGCTTCATGGGCGAGTTCCTCGCCTACCTCAAGGAACTGCGCGAGCGCGCCGCCGCCGACGGCCGCGAGGTCGTGGTCTGCGGCGACTGGAACATCGCCCACCGCGAGGCCGACCTGAAGAACTGGCGCGCCAACAAGAAGAACTCCGGGTTCCTCCCGGAGGAGCGGGAGTGGCTGAGCCGCGTCCTCGACCCGGCCGAGGGCGGCTATGTGGACGTCGTGCGGGCCCTGCACCCGGATGCCGAGGGGCCGTACTCGTGGTGGTCGTACCGGGGGCGGGCCTTCGACAACGATTCGGGGTGGCGCATCGACTACCACCTCTCCACTGCCGGGCTGGCCGCCAAGGCCGTCAAGGGGTACGTCGAACGGGCCGCCACGCACGCCGAGCGGTGGTCCGACCACGCGCCGGTCACCGTGGTCTACGACCGCTGAGGGCCGGAGGTCCGGGCGCTCCTCACTCCGCCTGCTTGCGGATCCGCCGGTCCAGTGCCAGGGACAGTTCCGCCTCCACCACGCTGCGGGCCAGGGGGCGCAGGCGGTGGAGTTCCTGTTCGGGGGCGTGGCGCAGGACCAGGTCGGCGAAGAGCCCGGCGAGGGCGTCGGCGTGGTCGCGGACGCGTTTGCCGGCGGCGAGGACCTCGGCGAGGGGTATGCCCTCGCGGACCAGGGCCGAGGAGACCTCCAGCAGGCGGTGGCTGATGTGGACGAGTTCGTCGCCGTCGGTGCCGAGGTAGCCGAGCTCCATCGCGGCGGCCAGGTTCTCCGGGGTGACCTCGCCCTCGAAGCGGGCGGCGAGCTCCTCGGGGGTGAGGCGGACCGGCGTTTCCTCGGTGGGTTCGCCGAGGCCGAGCAGGTCGCCGACGTCGCGGCCGTGGTCGAAGGCGTCGGCGAGTTCCGCGATGCCGTTCAGGGTGTGGCCGCGCTCCAGCAGCGCCGCGATGGTGCGCAGTCGGGCCAGGTGGTGGTCGTCGTACCAGGCGATGCGGCCCTCGCGGCGGGGCGGCGGGAGCAGCTTGCGTTCGCGGTAGAAGCGCAGGGTGCGCACCGTGATGCCGGCCAGCCGGGCCAGTTCCTCCATGCGGTATTCACGCTTCTGGGTCACGTACCCGACCTTAAGTCGTACCGGCGGTAACTTTCCTCGGCGCACCCCCTACCCATCAGTACGGAGCTGCTCTACGCTCCCATTGCGCCAGTGTTCACTGGCGTGGTTCCAGACGGTCCAGGCGAAGCGTGGAGGCTCCGGGATGGCCGAGCACGAGCAGGTTCACGAACACGTACGGGTGGCGGTGGTCGGGTCCGGCTTCGGCGGGCTGGGGGCCGCCGTGCGGCTGCGCCGCGAGGGGATCACCGACTTCGTCGTACTGGAGAGGTCCGACAGCGTCGGCGGCACCTGGCGGGACAACAGCTACCCCGGCTGCGCCTGTGACGTGCCGTCCCACCTGTACTCGTTCTCCTTCGCGCCCAACCCCGAGTGGCCCCGCACCTTCTCCGGGCAGCGGCACATCCGCGCCTACCTGGAGCACGTGGCCGACACCTTCGGGCTGCGCCCCCACCTCCGCTTCGGCTCCGAGGTGAAGCGGATGGTGTGGAACGCGGAGCGGCTGCGGTGGGAGATCGAGACCGCGAGCGGGAGTCTGACGGCCGACGTCGTCGTGTCCGCCACCGGACCGCTGTCCGACCCCAGCGTCCCGGACATCCCGGGGCTGGACACCTTCCCCGGCAAGGTCTTCCACTCGGCCCGCTGGGACCACGACCACGACCTCACCGGCAAGCGGGTCGCCGTGATCGGCACCGGTGCCTCCGCCATCCAGATCGTGCCGGCCATCCAGCCGAAGGTCGGCCGCCTCACGCTCTTCCAGCGCACCCCGGCCTGGGTGCTGCCCCGCATGGACCGGGCGATCAGCGGCGCCGAGCGTGCCCTGCACCGGGCACTGCCCGTCACCACCAAGCTGCGCCGCGGGCTGCTGTGGGGTATCCGGGAGCTCCAGGTGCAGGCCTTCACCAAGCACCCGGGCGAGATGGGCTTCGTCGAGCAGATCGCCAAGCGCAACATGGCCGCCGCCGTCAAGGACCCCGCCCTGCGCGCCAAGCTCACCCCCGACTACCGCATCGGCTGCAAGCGCATCCTGCTGTCGAGCGAGTACTACCCGGCGCTCGCCAGGCCCAACGTCGACGTCGTCGCGAGCGGACTCAGCGAGGTGCGCGGCACCACCCTCGTCGCCGCCGACGGTACCGAGGCCGAGGCCGACGTGATCGTCTTCGGCACCGGCTTCCACGTCACCGACCTGCCCATCGCCGAGCGCGTCGTGGGCGCGGAGGGGCGGACCCTCGCCGAGACCTGGAAGGGCGGCATGGAGGCGCTGCGCGGGGCCTCGGCGGCCGGCTTCCCCAACTGGATGACGATCATCGGGCCCAACACCGGCCTCGGGAACTCCTCCATGATCCTCATGATCGAGTCCCAGCTGAACTACATGGCCGACTACCTGCGCCAGTTGCGCGTCCTCGGCGGCCGGGCCGCCCTCGACGCCCGCCCCGCCGCCGTGCGGAACTGGAACCACCGGGTGCAGGAGCGCATGAAGCGCACGGTCTGGAACACCGGCGGCTGCACCAGCTGGTACCTCGACGCGAACGGCCGCAACACCACCATCTGGCCCGGTACGACCGCCGAGTTCCGGCGCGCGACACGGCGCGTGGACCTGGCGGAGTACGAGGTGCTGCGCCCGGCCGCGGCCGAGCCGGCCACCGCCGACGCCGACGCCGACGCCGAGGTGGGTGCGTGAACCGGCTCCCGCACGTCGCCGACGGGCCGTACGCCCCGCCCGTCCCCGCCCACGAGCTGACCGTCGTCGCCGCCGACGGTGCCCGCGTCCACGTCGAGGTGCACGGCCCCGCGCACGCGCCCGCGGTCGTCCTCGCGCACGGCTGGGCCTGCTCGACCGCCTTCTGGGCGGCGCAGATCCGCGCCCTGTCCGCCGACCACCGGGTCATCGCCTACGACCAGCGCGGCCACGGCCGCAGCCCGGCGAACCCGGCGTGCGGCACCGAGCCCCTCGCCGACGACCTCGAAGCCGTCCTGCGGGCCACCCTCGCGCCGGGCGAACGGGCCGTGATCGCCGGGCACTCCATGGGCGGCATGACGGTGATGGTCGCCGCCGCCCGGCCCGCGGTGCGCGAGCACGCGGCGGCCGTCCTGCTGTGCAGCACGGGAAGTTCGCGGCTGGTGGCGTCCGCGACCGTGGTGCCGCTGCGGGAGGGCCGGGCGCGGACCTGGCTGACCCGCCGCGTCCTCGGCTCCCGGGCGCCGCTCGGGCCGGTCACACCCGTCGCGCGCCGGATCCTCAAGTACGCGACGATGGGCCCCGGTTCGGCACCGCACATGGTCGATGCCTGCGCCCGCATCGTGCACGCCTGTCCGCGCGGGGTGCGCCACGCCTGGTCCCGGGTGCTCGACCTCCTCGATCTCGACCACGGGGTACGGCAGTTGACGATGCCGGTCGAGGTGGTGGTCGGCACGGCCGACCGGTTGACCCCGCCCGTGCACGCCCGCTCACTGGCCGCCGCGCTGCCCCACTGCGTGGGACTGACGGAGCTTCCCGGCCTCGGCCACATGACACCGGTGGAGGCGCCGGAGCTGGTCACCGGGAGGATACGCGGCCTCGCCGCCACCTACATGTCCACCGACACGCACGCCGTACACGCCGAGGAGAGCGCATGAACAGGGTGAGCCTGGAAGGGCGGGTCGCCGTCGTCACCGGAGCCGCGCGGGGCGTCGGGGAACTGCTGGCCCGCAAACTGTCCGCACGCGGGGTGAAGGTGGCCCTGGTCGGGCTGGAGCCGGACGGGCTCAAGCAGGTGTCGGCCCGGCTGCACACCGAGAGCGGGACCTGGCACGCCGACGTCACCGACCACGAGGCGATGACCCGGGTCGCCCGGGAAGTGAAGGAACGGTTCGGCAGGGTCGACGTCGTCGTCGCCAACGCGGGCGTCGCCACCGGCGGTCCGTTCGCCGACTCCGACCCGGAGTCCTGGCGGAGGGTGATCGAGGTCAATCTGATCGGCTCCGCGGTGACGGCCCGCGCGTTCCTGCCGGAGCTGCTGGAGAGCCGCGGCTACCTGCTCCAGATAGCGTCGCTCGCCGCCCTCACACCCGCGCCGATGATGACCGCCTACTGCGCCTCCAAGTCCGGTGTCGAGGCGTACGCGCACAGTCTGCGCGCCGAGGTCGGCCACCGGGGCGTGAAGGTCGGTGTGGGCTACCTGTCGTGGACCGACACCGACATGGTGCGCGGCGCCGACCAGGACGACGTCATGCGGGAGCTCAGGCAGCGGCTGCCGTGGCCGTCGAACAAGACGTACCCCCTCGGTCCGGCGGTCGACCGGATCGTGGAGGGCATCGAGCGACGGTCGGCCCACGTGTACGGGCAGTGGTGGCTGCGCGGCATGCAGGGCGTGCGCGGCTACCTGCCGGCCGTCATCGGCACCGTGGGACAGCGTGAGATGCGGCGCTTCGCGGACCGGCTGAACGGCATGCGTACGGGCCTCGTCGGGGCGGGGGGAGCGGCCGACGAACAGCGGCGCGCAACCCTCGCTACGGTCCGTGAGTGATCGACGTGCGTACGGTCACGGCCCGTGTGAATCTGATCGGGCCAGGCCGATCCGGCCGGGCCCGAACACCACAGGAGTGAACCCACATGGGCATCAAGGACCAGTTCCAGGACAAGGCCGAGCGCATGCAGCAGCAGGGCAAGCAGCGGGCCGGTCAGGCCAAGGACCAGATGCAGAGCCGCAACCGCCGCCGTGACGAGGACAAGACGGACCCGTCCTCGCGCCGCCGGGACGCGGACGAGAGCTACGACGCCTGACGCGCCGCCGCTGAACCGAAGGGGCGCCCTCCGTCGCACGGAGGGCGCCCTCTCTCATGCCCGTCGCCTCAGGTCCTGGGCGGCAGCGGTGGCCGTGAGCGGTCCGGTACGTCCTCGTAACCCGGCGGCGTGGCGGGCGGGTTGGTGTCCAGGAGCTCCAGGGCCAGCCGGACCGCGCGGTCCAGCACCGGGTAGCGGCCCTCGGCCCAGTCCAGCGGGGTGCGCAGCGCCTCCACGTCGGGGTCGACGCCGTGGTTCTCCACGGACCAGCCGTAGGCGTCGAACCAGGCCGCGTTCATCGGCACGGTGATCACCGTGCCGTCGCCCAGGCGGTGCCGGCCGGTCATGCCGACCACCCCGCCCCAGGTGCGCTGCCCGACCACCGGGCCGATGCGCAGCAGCCTGAAGGCGGCCGTGATCATGTCGCCGTCGGAGGACGTCGCCTCGTCCGCGACCGCCACGACCGGCCCGCGCGGGGCGTTGGAGGCGTACGACACCGGCTGGGCGTCGCGCGTGAGGTCCCAGCCCAGGATGGTGCGGGCCAGTTTCTCGACGACGAGTTCGCTGATGTGGCCGCCCGCGTTGCCGCGCACGTCCACGATCAGCGCGGGCCGGGAGACCTCCATACGCAGGTCGCGGTTGAACTGAGCCCAGCCCGAGCCGCCCATGTCCGGGATGTGCAGGTAGCCGCACCGTCCGCCGCTCAACTCCCGCACCACCTCGCGGCGTTTGGTCACCCAGTCCTGGTAGCGCAGCGGCCGTTCGTCCACGAGCGGGACGACGGCGACCCGCCGGGCCGGCCCGGGCCCCGCCCCCGCGTCGGCCGGCGCGAAGGTCAGCTCCACGGTCGTACCGCCCGCGCCCGCCAGCAGCGGGTACGGCCCGGACACCGGATCCACCGGGCGGCCGTCCACGTGGGTCAGTACGGCTCCTTCGCGGATGCCCGTACCGGCCAGCGGGGACCGGGCCCTGGAGTCGGAGGAGTCACCGGGCAGGATGCGCTTGACCAGCCACCGGCCGTCCCGGCAGACGAAGTTGGCGCCGAGCAGGCCCTGCCAGCGCTGGTAGTGCGCCGGTCCCTCGTTGCGGCGGGCGGCGGCGACATAGGCGTGCGAGGTGCCCAGTTCGCCCAGGACCTCGCGGAGCAGGTCGGCGAACTCGTCCGGGGTGGCGACGCGTTCGACCAGCGGGCGGTACTGCGCCAGCACCGCGTCCCAGTCGATGCCGCACATGCCGGGGTCCCAGAAGTAGGCGCGGGTCAGGCGGCCCGCCTCGTCGTAGGCCTGGCGCCACTCGGCGGCCGGGTCGGCGTCGTGCAGGATGCGGCGCAGGTCGATCCAGGTGGTGGAGTCCGCGTCGCCCGTCTCGGTCGCCGGTACCGCGCGCAGGTCGCCCTCGTCGAGCACGACGAGGCGGGTGCCGTCGCCGCTGACCCGGAACCAGTCGAGGTGGTCGACCAGTGGGGACTTCTTCGCCTTGGCGAGGTTGAAGTGCTCCAGCGTGGGCCGCTCGCTGGGGTCCGCCGGGTTGGCGAAGGTCTCGCCGAGCGCGCCGGAGATCGGCCAGCGCAGCCAGACCAGGCCGCCGCCCGCGACCGGGTGCAGCGCCGAGTACTTGGAGGCGGTGACCGGGAACGGCGTCACCCGGCTCTCCAGCCCCTCGACCTCGACGATCACCGCGCCACTGTCGTCCGGCTCGTCCTCCAGCGGGTCCAGGCCACCGGCGGCGGGGCGGCCCTCGGGGTTCAGCGCGAACGGGGACGGGGTCGCGGACGACAGCGGCACCAGGTAGGGGCGGCAGCCCAGCGGGAAGGACAGGTCCCCGGTGTGCACGTCGTACACCGGGTCGAAACCGCGCCAGGACAGGAAGGCGAGGTAGCGGCCGTCCCGGGTGAAGACCGGGTTCTCGTCCTCGAAGCGGCCGTTGGTGACGTCGATGACGACCGGCGCGTCCGGCCCGCCGATCCGGGCCATCCTGATCTGCCGCAGCGAGCGTCCGATGCCCGGGTGGGACCAGGTCAGCCAGGCCCCGTCCGGGGAGAAGGCGAGGTCGCGCACGGGGCCGTTCAGGGACCGGACCAACTCGGTGACGCCGCCTCCGCCGGTACCGGTGACGCCGCCTCCGCCGGTACCGGTGGCGTCGCCGGTCCCCACCGCGCCGGTGTCCCCGCCGCCCTCTGCGGCGCCGGCGGCGCTGCCCGGTCCGCTCGCGCTGCCCGGTCCGCTCGCGCTGCCCGGTCCGCTCGCGCCGCCCGCGTCATCGGAGCCGTCGGCGTCATCGGAGCCGCCCGCGTCATCGGCGCCGCCCGCGCTGGCGCTGTCGTCGGCCGGCCCGGAACCGGCGCCGGCGTCCGCGCCGCCCGCCTCCGGGCCGGCGGGTGCCGGGGCGTGGGCCGTCGGGCCGTCCTCCACCGTGCCGGTGTCCGTCCCGGCCGGGCTCCCCGTCTCCACCGCGTCCAGCGCCCGGGCGACCTCCCCGTCCTCCTCGGAGACGTCGAGCAGCAGCAGCCGCCCGTCGTGCGAGGCGACGGCGAGCCGTTCGCCCGCCGGGTCCGAGACCAGCTCCAGTACCCGGCCCAGCCTCCCGGAGGCCAGCCGCCGGGGCGCGCGGCCCCCGGTCGCCCGGGGCAGATGGGCGATCTCCACCGCGTCCTCGCCCTCCGCGTCCGTCACGTACGCGATCCGGCCGCTCGCCCCGAGCATCTCGGGCAGCCGCACCCGTACCCCCGGGGTGTCGGCGAGGGTGCGGGCCGGGCCGTCGCGGTGGGTGAGCCAGTACAGGCTGCCGCGTACGACGACGGCGCTGGCCCGGCCCGTCTCGTCGACGGAGATGCCGCCGACGTTCTGGGCGGCGGGCACCTGGTACGTACGCCGTCCCGCGCGCGGCCCGCTCAGCCGGACGTCGAGCCGGCGCGGCGCCGAGCCGGACGAGAGGTCGTCGACGATCCACAGGTCACCCGCGCACTGGTACACCACCCGCGTGCCGTCGCTCGCGGCGTGCCGGGCGTAGAAGGCGTCGTGGTCGGTGTGGCGGCGCAGGCCGGAGCCGTCGTGGGCGCACGAGTAGAGGTTGCCGACGCCCTCGTGGTCGGAGAGGAAGGCGATCCGGCCGCCGACGAACAGGGGGGAGTCCAGATGCCCACCGAGGTCGGGCAGGAGCCGCTGCCCGTGCAGCCACAGCCGGCCCGTGGCACCGCCCCGGTAGCGCTTCCAGGCGGCGGGCTCGTGCGGCGGGGTACCGGTGAGGAGAAGGGTCCGGCGCTCCCCGTCGACGTCGAGGGCCTGGATGTCGGCGACCGGCCCCCAGGGCAGCTTGCGGCCGGGGTCGCCGTCGGGGGTGAGCTTGTAGGCCCAGGTCATGTGGGAGAAGGGCTCGCCGTGCGAGGCGACGGCGAGGATGGCGGCGCCGCCGTCGGGATCGGGCGGTGACCAGCCGCAGACCCGGGTGTCGAAGCCGCCCCAGTGGGTGAGCTGCCGTCCGGGGCCGCCGTCCACCGGCACGAGGTGGACCTCCGGCACCAGAGTGCGCCAGCTGGTGTACGCGATGTGGCGGCCGTCGGGCGAGAAACGGGGGTGTCCGGTCTTGGCGCGGTCGACGGTGAGCCGCCAGGCGCGGCCCGGACCGTCGAGGTCCGCGAGCCAGAGGTCGTCCTCGGCCACGAAGCACAACTGGTCGCCACTGAGGTGCGGAAGGCGCAGATAACTCACCCCTCCCATGCTTTGCCCGGGTCCGGGACCCGGCAACTTATGCGTGCCCGACAACCGTGACCCAAGCCACGTACGAAACCGTTTCGTTTCGTTAGGCCGTGGGATACATTCGTCCCGTAGGAAACCTGTCGCAGGAGACGGTGTCCGGCGGAGCGGAAGAGAGAAGTGAGCGAGATGACCGAGGTCGCCACCGCGCGCCGCAGTCGGATCACTCCCGCACGCGAGGCCGAGCTGTACGGCGCCGTGCTCGACCTGCTCCGGGAAGTCGGCTACGACGCACTCACCATGGACGCCGTGGCCACCCGCACCCGGTCCAGCAAGGCGACGCTCTACCGCCAGTGGGGCGGCAAGGCCGAGCTGGTCGTCAAGGCCGTCCGGCACGACAAGCACGCCGAGATCGGCTCGATCGACACCGGCTCGCTCCGCGGCGACCTGCACGCCCTGGTGTCCCGTGAGGACGACTGCACGATGGCGCAGAACTCCGCGTTGATGCGGGGCCTGGCCATGGCGCTGCACCAGAACCCGGACCTGCGTCAGGCGTTCCGGGAGCAGCTCGTCGAGCCGGAGACGGCGGAGTTCAGACGACTGCTGCAACGCGCCGTCGACCGCGGCGAGATCAGAGCGGACCGTCCGGCGCTGGAATTCCTCGTGCACATGATGGTCGGTGGCGTCGCCACCCGCACGCTGCTCGACGACCAGCCGCCGACCAGGGACTTCCTCCTGTCCTACATCGACGCCGTGGTCCTCCCCGCCCTCGGTGTCGACCCCACCTCCTGATCGTCCCCTCCCCGCTGAAACCCGTCTGATTCCCCCCTGAGCTCCACCTGATTCCCCCCTGAGCCCCACCTGACGTCACCGCTCACGTCGTCGGGCCGATCACCCCTGCCCTGAAGACCCCCACGACCTGACCGGGAGTACGCCCCCGTGGCCACGTTCCTCTACAAACTCGGCCGGCTCGCCTTCCGCCGACGGCACTTCGTCGCCCTCATATGGGTGGCCCTGCTGACGCTCGCGGGCGCCGGCGCGGCCGGTGCTCCGCCCGCCGGCACCACCTCCTTCTCCATCCCCGGGACCGAGGCCCAGAAGGCCTTCGACCTGCTGGAACAGCGCTTCCCGGGCCAGCGCGCCGACGGAGCGACCGCCCGCGTCGTCTTCAAGGCGCCGCCCGGCGAGAAGATGACGGACGCCGGCAACAAGGCGGCCGTCGAGAAGACCGTCGGCGAACTGGCCGACGGCTCCGAGGTCGCCTCCGTCGCCGACCCGTACACGGGCGACGCCGTCAGCAAGGACGGCACGATCGCCTACGCGTCGGTGAAGTACGACGTCTCCGGCATGGAGCTGGAGGAGTCGACCAAGGACGCGCTGGAGGACGCCGCCCAGCAGGCGCGCGACGCCGGGCTGACCGTCGAGATCGGCGGTGACGCGCTCCAGGCCGTCCCGGAGACCGGTGCCACGGAGATCATCGGCATCGCGGTCGCCGCCGTGGTCCTCGTCATCACCTTCGGCTCGCTGGTCGCGGCCGGGCTGCCCCTGCTCACGGCCCTCATCGGCGTCGGCATCGGCGTCTCCTCGATCACCGCCCTCGCCAGTGTGCTGGAGCTGGGCTCGACCACCTCCATCCTGGCGATGATGATCGGCCTCGCGGTCGGCATCGACTACGCCCTGTTCATCGTCTCCCGCTACCGCGCCGAACTCGCCGAGGGGCGGGAACGCGAGGAGGCCGCGGGCCGTGCGGTCGGCACCGCGGGCTCGGCGGTCGTCTTCGCAGGCCTCACGGTCGTCATCGCCCTGGTGGGTCTCGCGGTCGTCAACATCCCGATGCTGACCAAGATGGGCGTCGCGGCGGCGGGCACGGTCGCCATCGCCGTCCTGATCGCCCTGACGATGGTGCCCGCGCTGCTCGGCTACGCCGGTCGCAGGGTCAGGCCGGCCGGTGCGAAGGGCAAGCTCCTCGGCGGCGGGCGCAAGGGTCCGGACGCGGAGGGGAACGAGGGCGCGCAGGGTGACGGGGGCGCGCAGGGTGAGGGGCGGCAGCCCAAGGCCAACCTGGGCACCCGCTGGGCGAGCTTCGTCGTACGCCGCCCGCTGGCCGTCCTCCTCCTCGGCGTCGTCGGCCTCGGCGCCGCCGCGATCCCCGCGGCCTCCCTGGAACTGGGCCTGCCCGACGACGGCTCCCAGCCGACGTCCACCACCCAGCGCCGGGCCTACGACCTGCTGTCGGAGGGCTTCGGCCCCGGCTTCAACGGCCCGCTGATGGTCGTGGTGGACGCCAAGGACAGCGACGCCCCCAAGGAGGCGTTCACCGACGTCTCCGACATGATCAAGGACCTCGAGGGCGTCGTGGCGGTGACCCCGCCCCAGCCCAACAAGGCCGGCGACACCGCGACGATCACCGTGATCCCGGACTCCAAGCCGTCCTCGTCCCAGACCGAGGACCTGGTGCACGCCATCCGGGACGCGGGCCGCGACGTCGAGGCGGACACCGGCGCACAGACCCTGGTGACCGGCTCGACGGCGATGAACATCGACGTCAGCCAGAAACTGAACGACGCGCTGCTGCCCTACCTGGTCCTGGTCGTCGGCCTGGCCTTCCTCCTCCTGATCGTGGTCTTCCGCTCGATCCTGGTCCCGCTGAAGGCGGCCCTCGGCTTCCTGCTCTCCGTCATGGCGGCACTCGGCGCGGTCGTCGCGGTCTTCCAGTGGGGCTGGCTGTCCGGGCTGATGGGCGTCGAGGAGACCGGCCCGGTCATGTCGATGATGCCGATCTTCATGGTCGGCGTGGTCTTCGGACTGGCCATGGACTACGAGGTCTTCCTGGTCACCCGCATGCGGGAGGCCTACGTCCACGGCGAGAAGCCGAACCAGGCGGTCGTCACCGGCTTCAAGCACGGCGCGAGGGTCGTCACAGCCGCGGCCGTCATCATGATGGCGGTCTTCGCGGGCTTCATCGGCTCCAGCGAGTCGATGGTCAAGATGATCGGCTTCGGACTGGCGATCGCCGTCTTCTTCGACGCGTTCGTCGTCCGCATGGCCATCGTCCCGGCGGTCCTCGCGCTGCTCGGCAGGAAGGCGTGGTGGCTGCCGAAGTGGCTGGACCGCGCCCTGCCCAACGTGGACGTCGAGGGCGAGGGCCTGCGCACGGCAGGGGAGGGCAGGCACACCGACCCGGACGGGGACAGGACGCCGGCCCGCACCTGAGGCGTCCGACGCTCCGGGCGTCCGAGGCACCGAGGCGCTGAGGCACCCAGGCGCTGAGACGCTGAGGCCTCCGACGCGTCGAGGCGTCGAGGCGTCCGGGGCACGACAACAGACCAGCCGGTGAGGGCTCCGTGGGGACGGGGTGGCCCTCACCGGCTTTCCGTGTGCGGCCACGCCGTCACCAGGTCGCCCGCCGGCCGCGCGTACCACTACGGTGCCGTCCATGACGACGACCGACGACGCCTCCGGCCCCCCCCGCCGCCCACCCCCGCTTCGCCGCGGCCCTGCGCGACCTCGGCCTCGGTGACCTGGCCGGACGGGTCCGGCGCTTCCCGGAGGCCACGCGCACCGCCGCCGAGGCCGCCGCCGCGATCGGCTGCGAGCTCAGTCAGATCTGCAAGTCGCTCATCTTCGCCGCCGACGGCGTCCCCGTGCTGGTGCTGATGGACGGCGCCTCCCGCGTGGACGTGGAGCGGGTCCGGGAGGAACTCGGCGCCGAGAAGGTCACGCGGGCCAAGGCCGACGTCGTACGGGAGACGACCGGGTACGCCATCGGCGGCGTGCCGCCCTTCGGGCACCGGACCAGGACCCGGGTGCTCGCCGACCGGTCCCTGCTCGCGCACGAGGTCGTCTGGGCCGCCGCCGGGACCCCGTACGCCGTCTTCCCGATGGAGCCCAAGGACCTCGTCGCCACCGCCGGGGCCACCCTCGTGGACGTGCGCGAGCACTCCGCGTGACGCCCCTCGTCACCGCCGCCGTCCTGCTCGCCGCGGTCACGCACGCCGCCTGGAACGCCATCGCCCACCGCATCACGGACAAGCTGACCGGCTTCGCGCTGATATCCGGCGGCGGGATGCTCATCGGGCTCGCGCTGCTGCCGTTCACGGCGTTCCCGGCGGCCGGGGCGTGGCCGTACCTCCTGGCCTCCGCCGCGATCCACATCGCGTACTACGCCCTGCTGATGCGGTCCTTCCGGCTGGGCGACTTCGGCCAGGCCTATCCCCTCGCGCGCGGCTCCGCGCCCCTGCTCGTCACCGGCCTCGCCGCCGTCTTCGCGCACGAGGTGCCGGACGGCTGGGCGACCGGCGGCGTCCTGCTCTCCTGCGCGGGCCTGACCGGCGTCGCCCTGTGGGGGCTGCGCGGGCGCCGGCCCGACTGGGCGGCGATCGGCGCGGCCCTGGCGACGGGGGTGACCATCGCGGCGTACACCGTCGTCGACGGGCTGGGCGTGCGCGCCTCCGGCTCCTCCCTCGGGTACATCACCTGGCTGATGGCGGTGCAGGGGAGCGTCCTGCCGGCGTACTTCCTGTACCGCCACCGCGCCGGTGCCTGGGCGCTGCTGCGCCCGCGGGCCGGACTGGGGCTGCTCGGCGCGGCCCTGTCCGTCGCCGCGTACGCGCTGGTCCTGTGGGCCCAGACCCGCGCCGAACTCGCGCCGATCGCCGCGCTGCGCGAGTCCTCGATCCTGGTCGGCGCGGCGATCGGGGCCCTCTTCTTCAACGAGCGGTTCGGCGCGCCCCGGATCGCGGCGGCGGGCCTCCTCGTCGTCGGCATCGGGCTGATGCTGCACACGGGGCAGCCGGGATAGTGCGCACGGCGGCTGCGGGGCGCACCCTGGAAACAGGTACTCCGGAGGTGAACGTCATGATGCACACCGCAGTGGGATGGCATGTCGAGCTGGAGTTCATGGAGGACGACCAGCACACACGGGCGGTCGCCATGGTGCGGCTCCCCGACGGGGCCGAGGTCCGTGGCCACGGCCACGCCAGCCGCCACCGAGTCGACGCCCACCAGCCGAGGGTCGGCGAGGAGGTCGCCGGGGCACGGGCGTTGAACGAGCTGGCGATGCAGCTGCTCACCAAGGCGCACGACGAGATCGACACGGCGTCGGGGCGGACCTCCCACCCGATCCACGTCTGAGAGGAAGCCGCGGCCGAGCCGAGGGCTGGGGGGAGCCAGGAGCCAGGTCTGCCTGGGCCCATCGGTCGGCCCGGCGCGTGCTGACGGTCGGGGCGAAGCGCTCAGCCCGCGCCGAGGCCCGAGGCCCGAGGCTCGACGCCCGAGGGTCGGAGGCCCGAGGGTCTGAGGGGCGCTGAGCCCCGCGGCCCGAGGGGTGCTCAGGCCGCGCCCAGCGACACCCGTACCGCCCGGACCAGTGCCTGGGCCCGCGGGTCCGCCGTCACGGTCCTGCGGAAGCCGTTGGTGACGTACCCGAAGGCGATGCCCGCCTCCGGGTCGGCGAAGCCCAGGGAGCCGCCGCGGCCCGGGTGGCCGAAGGAACCGGGGGACAGGAACGGGGACGCGCTGCCGTGCAGCATGTAACCGAGCCCGAAGCGGGTGTTGACGACGAGAACGCGGTCGGGGCCCGCCGACTCCTCGGCCCGCGCCCGTCGCGTCGTGGCCGGATCGAACAGCCGGACACGCCCCGTGACACCGTCGACCTCGCCGACCAGCCCCGCGTAGAACCGGGCGAGCCCGTCCGCCGTCGCGATGCCGTTGGTGGCGGGCAGGGCCGCCGCGCGGTACGCCGGGTCGTTCTGGTCCGGGAACGGCGTGATCGCGGCGAAGGCGCGGCGGGTGAGGGAGGCGGGGTCCCCGTAGGCCTCCGTGACCGACCGCTTGGGGCGCAGGCGCGGACCGCCCGACGGTTCGGGGCCCTCGACGCGCCCGACCCGTCCCGCCCGGCCCGCCGCCTCCTCCGCGGCCGGCAGCCCCAGCCACAGGTCCAGCCCCAGCGGCCGGGCGATCTCCTCGGCGATCCACTCGCCCGTGGACCGCCCGCCCGTGACCCTGCGCACCAGCTCGTCGAGGAGCCAGCCGTACGTCAGCGCGTGGTAGCCGTGGTCGGTGCCCGGCTCCCACACGGGTGCCTGGGCGGCGACGGCCTCGGGGCCCCGCAGCGGGTCGAGGGCCTCCGCGGGGGTGAGCGGACGGTCCAGCACCGGGACCCCGGCCCGGTGGTTCAGCACGTGCCGGACCCGCACGCGTTCCTTGCCGTGCGCCTTGAACTCGGGCCAGTACTCGCCCACCGGCGCGTCCAGGTCCAGCTCGCCGCGCTGGTGCAGCAGCAGCGGTACGGCGGCGGCGACGCCCTTGGTCGCCGAGCGCACGACCTGGGCGGTGCCCCGGCGCCAGGGTTCGGCGCCGTCCGTGCCGGGTGTGTCGTCGACGTGCTTGGTGCCGCCCCACAGGTCGACGACCTTGCGTCCGTCCCGGTAGACGGCGACCGCCGCGCCCCGGTCCCCGAGCGCGGTGAAGTTGCGTGCGAACGCGTCCCTCACGGGCTCGAAGCCCTCGGCCACCGTGCCGTGCACGTCCACGTCCGCGTCCACTTCCCGTGTCCCTTCCCGCTGCCCCGGCTCGTCGCCTGTGTCAGTGGGTGCAACAGGCACCGGTCGTCCGCGATTCCGCGGAGCCCGTGGCCACCGAGCGCGGGCCGAAGCCGAAGGGGGAGCGGGAGCACGGTTCCAGGGCGTGGGACAGGTCGTGGGTGAGCATCACCGATCGGGACCGTGACATACCGCCCGGAAGGCGCGAGCCGGGAAATGTGGGACATTGGACTGGGGGCGGACGCAGGGCATTCGCAGAGGCGGCACAGCGCAAGGGGCGATCCGATGTCCGTAGTCGAACAGTACGCACGAGCCCACGTCCTGACGGACTCGGACCTCCCGGACGAGGACGACGGCGGAGCCATACCGGTCGTGCTGCGCTACGACCCCGACGGCGACCCGCGTTCGGTGTGCGTCCGCCTGCCCTCGCGGGGGCGGCGTCACGGTTCCCGTGCATGGACCTTCCCGCGGTCCCTGCTGGAGCAGGGACTCCGGGCGCCGGCCGGGGCCGGTGATGTGCGGGTGTGGCCCTGCGGGCGGGTGCAGGCCGTCGTCGAGTTCCACTCCCCGCAGGGCTGCTCGGTGGTCCAGTTCGACGCGAAGGTCCTCATACGCTTCCTGCGCCGAACGTACTCGGCCACGGCCACGGCCACGGCTGAGCCGGTGTCGCACTGATCCCCCGGACGGAGCGGGTGCCGCGCGTCGGGGCCGGCTCGGGCCGCCGTCTCGGCCGCCCGTCTC
>NZ_JAGMUE010000123.1:0-17529 GCF_019049165.1 Streptomyces sp. AC627_RSS907 | reverse complement strand
CACCCGTCTCGGGCCGCACCCGTCTCGGGCCGCACCCGTCTCGGGCCGCACCCGTCTCGGGCCGCACCCGTCTCGGGCCGCACCCGTCTCGGGCCGCACCCGTCTCGGGCCGCACCCGTCTCGGGCCGCACCCGTCCCGGGCCGCACCCGTCCCGGGCCGCACCCGTCTCGGCCGCCCGTCGTGGGGTGCCGGGCTTGGGCCTGAGCTGCCCGCTCGGCCGTCGACCCTGGGCACCCGGCTCGGCCGTCGACCCTGGGCTCCCGGTTCGGCGGCCCGTGAGTCGCCCGCTCGGCCGTCCGGCTCGGCTGCCCGCGTCGAGCCGTGCCTCGCTCGGGCTGCCCGCCGTGGGTTGCCCGGCTCGGCCCGAGCTGCCCGGCTCGGTCGCCCGCCTTGGGCTCCCTGACCGGGCTGCCCGTTCGGCCGCGCGTCTTCAGCCGCCCTCCTCGACCCCGGCCGCCCGTTCTCAGGCACCCGCCTTGAGCAGTGCCGCGACGATCGGGCCCGCGGAGTCGGCGCCGTGTCCGCCCTGCTGGACCACGCCCGCCGCGGCCAGGTCGCCCCGGTACGCGATGAACCAGCCGTTGGGTTCGTCCTGGCCGTCGACCTCCGCCGAGCCGGTCTTCGCGCCGGCGTCACCGCCCACCCCGGCCATCGCCGCCGCCGCGGTGCCGTGCGCCGCCGTGTAGGACATCAGCTGCCGCAGCTGTGCCAGCGTGGACGCGGACATCGTGCGGGAGGCCGTCGCGAGCCGTCGGCCGTCGACCGACGGGGCGACCAGGTACGGCTGGTGGAAGCCGCCCGACCGCACGGTCGCCGCCACGGACGCCATGTTCAGCGGGCTCATCCGCACCCCGCCCTGGCCGATGAGGGAGGCTGCCATCGATGCGGCGCTCTGCACCGGCACGGCGCCGTCGAAGGTGGGCACGCCGACCGACCAGTTGTTCATCGACAGGCCGAACACCTCCTTCGCCTGCTCGGTCAGGTCGTCGTTCTCCAGTTTCGGCGCCTGGCTGATGAAGGCGGTGTTGCAGGAGCGGGCGAAGCTCGCCCTGAAGGTGCCGTCCTTGATCTCGAACTCGTCGTCGTTCTGGAACGTCCAGCCGCCGTAGCTGAAGTACTTCGGGCACGGGTGCTTCCCGTCGACCGACGCCAGCTTCTTGTCGATCAGCATCGAGGCGGTGATGACCTTCATGGTGGAACCCGGGGCCAGCGAGCCCTGGAAGGCGGTGTTGAAGCCGTGGCCGCTGTTGGCGACCGCGAGGATCTCGCCGGTGGAGGCGCGCAGCAGGACGACCGACGCCCCCGCCTTGCCGGCCACCTGCTTCTCGGCGGCGTCCTGGAGGCCGGGGTCCAGGGTCGTCCGCACGGTGCCCGGTGTGCCCCCGCTCAGCTCCAGCAGCGTCTTGTCGGAGGCCTTGGCCGCCCGGGACTCCTTGCCGCGCACCACGCGCAGCTCGACGCCCGGCCTGCCGCCGGCCTTCTTGCCGTACGTCTCGCGCAGCCCGTCCAGGACGGTGCCCATCGACGGGTACGTCGCGGCGGTCAGCTCCCCGCCGTCCCGGTCCAGCGCCCGGACCGGCGGGGTGCCGGCCTCCCCGGTGACCAGCCTGTCGCCGTCCCGCAGGTCGGGATGGACGACGGAGGCGTGCCAGGCGACGAGCGGCTCGCCGTCGCCGGCCCGGCGGGCGACGGTCAGCGCGCTGTCGTACGCCAGTGGCTCGGTGCTCCTGCCGTGGGCGACGGTGGCCTTCACGGAGAACGGCACCGTGCCGCCGGACGGGGTGCCCGCGGTGAGCGTGACGTCCCTGACCCGGGCGTCCTCGGCGTAGCCGGTGAGCAGGGCCTCGGCGGCCTCGGCGTCGTCGGTCGCGGCGGCGGCCGCGGCGACGTCGCCCTTCTGCCAGGCGGTGAGGAACCGCTGGGCCGTCCTGGTGACCTCGGCCGCCGACAGGGGGCCGGTCTTCACCTTCGCCCCGGCCGCCGCGGCCGACGTCCGCGCGCCCTCCTCGGCGGCGGCCCCGCCGCCGTACAGCGTGTAGGCAGCGATTCCGGCGCCGGCCACCACCACGGCGGCCACGCCGCCGACCACGGCGGGACTCGTCTTCCGCCGCCCGGCGGCGGCCCTTCTGCTGTCCACTGCCTACTGCCTACCGTTCCTCCGTGCTGCCCGTCTCCTCCGTGCTGCCCGTCTCCTCCGTGCTGCCCGTCTCCTCCGTGCTGCCCGTCACTGCCGGGACCGGCGGTGCCCTCGCCGCCGCACGTGTCCCGCGAGGGCGCCGACAGCGCCCACCCTAGGGTCTCCGGCTCCGCCCGGCAGTCCGGGATCAGCCGCCCGCCCGCAGCACGTCCGCCACGATCGGGCCGGCCGCGTCACCGCCGTGGCCGCCCGCCTCGGTCATGGCCGCCGCCGCGACGTCGTTGCGGAAGCCGGTGAACCAGCTGTTGGACGTGGTCTGCCCGTCGACCTCGGCCGACCCGGTCTTGGCGCCGATGTCGCCGCCGAGTCCGGACATGGCCTCCATCGCGGTGCCCTGCGTGGCGGTGAGCCGCATCATCTGCTTGAGCTGGGTGACGGTGCCCTGCGGCAGGCCCTTGGCGGTGGCCAGCTTCCGGTCGTCCAGGTCCGGCGAGACCAGGTACGGCTGGCGGAACTCGCCGGTGATGGCCGTCGCCGTCACCGAGGCCATGTTCAGCGGGTTCATCTGCACCTGCCCCTGGCCGATGGCGTTGGCCGCGCGGTCCGGGCCGCCGGACGCGGGGACGCGGCCGTCGAAGGAGACGATGCCGGTCTGCCAGTTGTCCCCCTTGAGCCCGAAGCGCTCCTCGGCCTCCTCCGTCAGCGAGGCGTCGGTCAGCGGGTCCTCGTCGATGAGCTTGATGAAGCCCGTGTTGCAGGACCGCAGGAAGGTGTTGGCGAGGGAGGCGCTCTCGTCGGCCTTCATACCGGTGAGGTTCTTGAAGGTCTGGCTCTGCCAGGTCGCCGTGTTCGGGCAGGGCGCCGGGCCGTTCATCGTGGTCACGCCGTTGTCGATGAGCATCGCCGCGGTGATGATCTTCATGGTGGAGCCGGGGGCGACGCGCCCCTCGAAGGCCGCGTTGAAGCCGTCCGCGCGGTTGTTCGCCACGGCCAGCACCTCACCGCTGCTCGGCTTCACGGCGACCACCGAGGACTCGCCGTACCGCTTCACCGCCTTCTCGGCCGCCGCCTGGACGCCGGCGCTCAGCGTGGTCTCCAGCTTGCCGGGCTTGCCCTCGGTCAGCGCCAGCAACGGTGTGTCGGGGGTGCCGGCGGTCGTGTGCCGCACGGCCAGCTCGACACCGGGCGTGCCGCCCGCCTTGTCGCCGTACTTCTCGCGCAGCGCGGCGAGGACCGGGCCGAGCGAGGGGTACTTCTCCTTCGTCAGCACGGTGCCGTCGCGGTCGACGGCCTGGATCTGCGGGGTCGCCGACTCCTCGGTGACCAGCGTGTCGCCGTCCTTCAGCCGGGGGTGGACGACGGACGGCTTCCAGTCGACCAGCGCCCGCCCGGTGGTCTCGCCGCGCACCACCCTCAGCTCGCTCCGGTAGGTCAGCGGCTTGGACGTGCCCTCGTAGGACACCTTCGCCTTCACGGTGAACGGCACGGTCGCGCCGGCCGCCGTGCCGGGCGTGATCTCGACGCCGGTGATGTGGGCGCCCTCGCCGTACGCCGTCAGCAGCGTCCCGGCGGTCGCGGCGTTGTTCGTGAGCGCGGCGGCCGTGGTCGCGTCACCCTTCTCCCAGGCCGCGAAGAACTTCTCCGACGTCTCCTCGATCTCGTCGGCGCTCGGCGGTCCGCTCTTGGCGGACGCCCCGGAGCCCCCGTCGCCGTCCAGCGCCGACACGACGTTGTAGGCGCCGTACCCCGCTCCGCCCACCATCACGGCGAACACGCCGCCTATGACGGCGGCCTTCACCCCCCTGCCCATCGGCAGTTCCCCTCCCGCTCGGATCCCCGTTCAGTGCCTCCGTCCGCTTGGTTGAACGCGTTCAGAAGCAGGTGCGGTTGCACTCTATGCGTCCAGCGTGACAGGCGGTGCGTGACAGGCGGTACGGATGTTTCCGGATGGTGGCCGAACGGAGACCCGCCGGCCTGCTCAGACCCATGTATCCAGCCACATCCGCGACCGCCACTCCTCCATCGGGATCGCCGTCCCCGTGTAGAGCGGCCAGAAGTAGATGAAGTTCCAGACGATCAGCAGCACCAGGACGCCCGCGCCCGTCGCCCCCGCGACCCGCCGGGCGTCGCCGCAGCCCGGCCGGCCCACGATCGCCCCCAGCAGCATCGCCACCGCCAGGCACAGGAACGGCAGGAAGACGACGGCGTAGAAGAGGAAGATCGTGCGCTCCTGGTACAGGAACCAGGGCAGATAGCCGGCCGCGAGGCCGCAGGCGATGGCCCCCGCGCGCCAGTCCCGGCGGAAGACCCAGCGCCACAGGACGTACAGCAGGGCGAAGCAGCCCACCCACCACAGCAGCGGCGTGCCCAGCGCCAGCACCTCGCGGGCGCACTTCTCGCCCGCGTCGGCGGGGCAGCCGTCCGAGCCGGGCGACGGCGACTCGTAGAAGTAGGAGACCGGGCGGCCCAGGACGATCCAGCTCCACGGGTTGGACTGGTAGGTGTGCGGCGAGGTGAGGTGGGTGTGGAACTCCAGCACCTGCGTCTCGTAGTGCCACAGGCTGCGCCACCAGTCGGGGAAGAGCCAGGACCAGGCGCTGTCCTTGCCGTCGGTCGCCGCCCAGTCGCGGTAGTAGCCGCCGGTGCCGTCGGTGGCCGAGAAGATCCACCCGGCCCAGGACCAGAGGTAGGTGATGAGCGCGACCGGCACCGTCGCCAGGAACGCCCAGCCCAGGTCGTACTTCAGTACCGCCAGGTACGGGCGGCGGGCACCCGCCACCCGCCGGGCACCGACGTCCCACAGCACGGTCATCACGCAGAAGGCCGCCATGATGTACAGGCCGTTCCACTTGGTGGCGAGGGCGAGCCCCATCATCAGGCCCGCCGCCCAGCGCCACGGCCGCCACCCGATGCGCGTGGTCCCGGCGATGTGCGCGTCGGGTCGGGCCCGGCCGTCGGCGTCCGCCGGCAGCGCGGCGGCGAGCTTCCCCCGGGCCCGGTCGCGGTCGACGACCAGGCAGCCGAACGCGGCCAGCACGAAGAACATCAGCACGCTGTCCAGCAGCGCGGCCCGGCTCATCACGAAGTGCAGCCCGTCCACCGCCATCAGGGCGCCCGCCAGGCACCCCAGGAATGTGGAGCGGAACAGCCGGCGCCCGATCCGGCACAGCAACAGCACCGACAACGTGCCCAGCAGGGCCGTCATGAACCGCCAGCCGAACGGATCGAACCCGAACAGCAGCTCGCCCAGCCCGATGACGTACTTGCCGACCGGCGGATGCACGACGTACGCCGCGTCCGTGGGGATCGGGACGTCGCCGCCCGAGTTCAGGATCAGGTCGTTGGCGTCCTTGTCCCAGTTGACCTCGAAACCGCGGTGGATCAGCGCCCACGCGTCCTTGGCGTAGTACGTCTCGTCGAATATCACCGCCTTCGGGCTGCCCAGGTTCCAGAACCGCAGCACGCCCGCGAACAGCGCCACCAGCAGTGGCCCGCCCCAGGCCGACCAGCGCAGGAACCGGTCGGCGAACGGCTTCGACAGGCCGAGGAAGGCCCACAGCCGCGGACCGGGGCGGGTGTAGGGCGGCACCAGCCGGTCGCGGACGTCGCCGGCCGCGGGACCCACCGTGTGGCCGAAGCGGCTCAGCCGCTGCTGCCAGGTGGACCGCTGGTCGGGCGGGGCCTGGTCCTGCCGGGTGTCCGTGGAGGACGCGGTACTGGTCACCGCGCCATCGTAGGGAACCGTGCTGTGCGCGTCCCGCGCACGCCCCGGAGCGGTCCGGACGCGTCCCCGCCCGCCGGCCCCGGCAGGACGCCCCTGGACGCACTCCCGGGAGGACGTCCGTCCGCGTCCTGGGAGGATGGGGGCGTGACTGGAACCCTTGTACTGGCGGGCACCCCCATCGGCGACGTCCAGGACGCCCCGCCCCGGCTCGCCGCGGAACTGGCCGGCGCGGACGTCGTCGCCGCCGAGGACACCCGGCGGCTGCGCCGGCTCACCCAGGCGCTCGGCGTCACGCCCAAGGGGCGCGTCGTGTCGTACTTCGAGGGCAACGAGTCCGCCCGCACGCCCGAACTGGTCGAGGAGCTGGTGGGCGGCGCGCGCGTGCTGCTCGTGACGGACGCCGGGATGCCGTCCGTGTCCGACCCCGGCTACCGGCTGGTCGCCGCCGCCGTCGAACGGGACGTCCGCGTCACCGCGGTGCCCGGACCGTCCGCCGTGCTCACCGCGCTCGCCCTGTCCGGGCTGCCGGTCGACCGGTTCTGCTTCGAGGGCTTCCTGCCGCGCAAGGCCGGAGAGCGGCTGGGCCGGCTGCGCGAGGTGGCCGGGGAGCGCCGCACCCTCGTCTACTTCGAGGCCCCGCACCGCCTCGACGACACCCTCGCCGCCATGGCCGAGGTCTTCGGCACCGACCGCCGGGCCGCCGTCTGCCGGGAGCTGACCAAGACGTACGAGGAGGTCAGGCGCGGCGGGCTGGGCGAGCTGGCCGCGTGGGCCGCCGAGGGCGTGCGCGGCGAGATCACCGTCGTCGTCGAGGGCGCCCCGGAGAAGGGTCCCGAGGAGGTCGGCCCCGAGGAGCTGGTGCGCCGGGTGCGGGTGCGCGAGGAGGCCGGGGAGCGGCGCAAGGAGGCGATCGCCGCGGTCGCCGCCGAGGCGGGCGTGCCCAAGCGGGAGGTGTTCGACGCGGTGGTGGCCGCGAAGAACGCGGGGGCCTGAACGCGGCGGGGCCGGGCCGCGCCCGACTCGTTCCCGACCTCACGGCCGTGCGCTCCCCCCGGGGCGGGCCGACCGCCCGGAGCCCGGCGGGACCTTTCGTAGGATCGGGACATGCCTTCGAACGCCTCGGGCCCCTCCGGCAAGAACGACGCGCCGCCGCTCCCCGAACCCCTCCGGGTGCCGGTCGCCGACTCGCACACCCACCTCGACATGCAGGCGGGCACGGTCGAGGAGGGCCTCGCCAAGGCCGCGTCGGTCGGTGTCACGACGGTCGTGCAGGTCGGCTGCGACCTCGCCGGCTCCCGCTGGGCGGCCGAGACGGCGGCGGCGTACGACGCCGTCCACGCCACCGTCGCGCTGCACCCCAACGAGGCGCCGCGCATCGTCCACGGGGACCCCGACGGGTGGTCCCGCCAGGGCGCCCGGCGGCCCGGCGGGGACGCGGCGCTCGACGACGCCCTCGCCGAGATCGACCGGCTGGCGGCCCTCACGCAGGTCAAGGGCGTCGGCGAGACGGGACTGGACTACTTCCGCACCGGCCCCGAGGGCAAGGAGGCGCAGGAGAGGTCCTTCCGCGCCCACATCGAGATCGCCAAACGGCACGGCAAGACCCTGGTCATCCACGACCGCGACGCCCACGCCGACGTGCTGCGCGTCCTGAAGGAGGAGGGCGCCCCCGAGCGCACCGTCTTCCACTGCTACTCCGGCGACGCGGAGATGGCCGAGATCTGCGCCCGCGCCGGGTACTACATGTCCTTCGCCGGCAACGTCACCTTCAAGAACGCCCAGAACCTGCGCGACGCCCTCGCCGTGGCCCCGCCGGAGCTGGTCCTGGTGGAGACCGACGCGCCGTTCCTGACACCGGTGCCCTACCGGGGGCGGCCCAACGCCCCCTACCTGGTGCCGGTCACGGTGCGCGCCATGGCCGGCGTGCGGGGCATCGACGAGGACACGATGGCCACGGCACTCGCGGCGAACACGGCTCGCGCCTTCGGCTACTGACGTCACACGCACGGCGGCGCGGCATCCCGACCGCGCCGCGGGGCGTGCCTGCCGGGGCGAGGGGGCACGCCTGCGGGGCCGACGGGCCGTTTCCCGCGGCGGTGGGGGCTCACCCGCGGCGGTGCGGGGCAGGCCCGCGGTGGTGCGGGGCAGGCCCGCGGTGGTGTGGGGCAGGCCCGCGGTGGTGTGGGGCAGGCCCCCGGTGGTGCGGGCCCACGCCTGCGGGAGTGAGGGGCACCCTGTGCGGCCCGCGCGGCATGCCCGCGGCGGTGTGCCGGGGTGAGGTGCTACGTCCCGCGTCCTGCCAGGCCCCCCGGACGACCCCGGCCGGACCGCCCCCGCCCCCGGCTACCCTTGCGGGGTGAGCAGCCCCACCCCCGACGCCCTCCTGGGCCCCGCCGACGTCCGCGAACTCGCGGCAGCCCTCGGCGTGCGCCCCACCAAGCAGCGCGGCCAGAACTTCGTGATCGACGCGAACACCGTCCGCCGAATCGTCCGCACCGCCGAGGTACGCCCCGACGACGTGGTGGTCGAGGTGGGACCGGGTCTCGGCTCGCTCACCCTGGCCCTGCTGGAGGCCGCCGACCGGGTCACCGCCGTCGAGATCGACGACGTACTCGCCGGCGCCCTGCCCGCCACCGTCGCCGCCCGGATGCCCGAGCGCGCCGACCGCTTCGCGCTGGTCCACTCCGACGCGATGCACGTGACCGAGCTGCCGGGCCCCGCCCCGACCGCCCTGGTCGCCAACCTGCCGTACAACGTGGCCGTGCCCGTCCTCCTGCACATGCTCGACACCTTCCCGAGCATCGAGCGCACCCTCGTCATGGTCCAGGCCGAGGTCGCCGACCGCCTCGCCGCCGGCCCCGGCTCGAAGGTGTACGGCGTGCCCTCCGTGAAGGCCAACTGGTACGCCGAGGTCAGGCGGGCCGGCGCCATCGGCCGCAACGTCTTCTGGCCCGCGCCGAACGTCGACAGCGGGCTCGTGTCCCTCGTCCGGCGCAGCGAGCCGCTGAAGACCACCGCCTCCAAGCGCGAGGTCTTCGCCGTCGTCGACGCCGCCTTCGCCCAGCGCCGCAAGACCCTGCGGGCCGCCCTCGCCGGGTGGGCCGGGTCCGCCGCCGCCGCGGAGGCCGCCCTCGTCGCCGCGGGCGTGTCGCCGCAGGCGCGCGGAGAGGCGCTGACCGTGGAAGAGTTCGCGCGTATCGCCGAACACAAGGAGTGACGAGCAAGTGAGCGTGACGGTCCGCGTCCCCGCCAAGGTCAACGTCCAGCTCGCGGTCGGCGCCGCCCGCCCCGACGGCTTCCACGACCTGGCCAACGTCTTCCTCGCGGTCTCCCTCTACGACGAGATCACCGCGACCCCCGCACCGGAGGGCCTGCGCGTCACCTGCGAGGGCCCGGACGCCGACCAGGTCCCGCTGGACCGCACCAACCTCGCGGCCCGCGCCGCCCTCGCGCTCGCCGAGCGCCACGGCCGTGAACCCGACGTCCACCTGCACATCGCCAAGGACATCCCCGTCGCCGGCGGCATGGCGGGCGGCAGCGCCGACGGCGCGGGCGCGCTGCTCGCCTGCGACGCCCTGTGGGGCACCGGCGCCTCCCGCGACGAGCTGCTCGCGATCTGCGCCGAGCTGGGCAGCGACGTGCCGTTCAGCCTGGTCGGCGGGGCGGCGCTCGGCACCGGGCGGGGCGAGAAGCTGAGGGAGCTGGAGGTCGGTGGCGACTTCCACTGGGTGTTCGCGCTGGCCGCGCGGGGGCTGTCCACGCCGGCCGTCTTCCGCGAGTTCGACCGGCTGGGGGAGGGCCTGGACATCCCGGAGCCGGTCGCCGACCAGGCCGTCCTCGACGCCCTCGCCAAGGGCGACCCGGCCGCGCTCGCCGTCGCCGTCACCAACGACCTCCAGCCCGCGGCGCTCTCCCTCTTCCCCGAGCTGGGCGACACCCTCGCGGCAGGACGGGCGGCGGGGGCGCTGGCGGCGCTGGTCTCGGGGTCGGGCCCGACGACGGCCTTCCTCGCACCGGACGCCCGCTCCGCGTCCGACATCGCCGGGGTGCTGCGGGCCTCGGGGACGTGCCGGGACGTGCGTACGGCGGTGGGGGCGGTGGCGGGGGCGTCGGTGGTCTGAGGCACCGGCTTCAGTACTCGTCGATGGCGGTCAGGTCGATGTCGATCGGGTAGGGGACGTCGACTTTGATGCGGTCGTGATGAATGCCGGTCAGCGCGTAGGTGCCTGTGGTCTGTCCGAGCTCGTACACCTGGATCACAGGACGACTGTCCGGGCTGACCATGTCGACCAACCAGAAGTGGTGAATCCCAGCCGTGGCGTACTTATGGGGCTTGGTGTGCCGGTCTCGTGACTCGGACTCCGGCGAGATCACCTCGACCGCCATCACGACCTCGTCGCCCTCGAAACGCGTCTGGAGAGGTCCTCGGCGCGCTTCCGCTTTGACGATGGAGATGTCCGGTTCCGGGCCGTTGCGCCGGTCCAGTACGACGGTCATCTCACGGGCGACCTTGAGATGCGACGGAATCGTGCTGCGCAGGCCGGTCACCAGCAGGTCGATGGCTGCGAAATGGAACCAGCGCTGCGGACTCGCGAAAACCAGGCTCCCGTCGATCAACTCGGTGTGTCGCGGGAGATCGGGCAGTGTGAACAGGTCGTCCACGGTGTAACCGTCCGTCGGCGGCATCGGCCAACGCGACTGCTCGACGAACTCGGAGGTCATTGTTCCTCCCCTACGCGGGATCCTGCTGCCTGTCTTCCAAGGTAGCCGGACGCTCCGCCACACGTCACTACACCGAGTGACCACCCCCGTCCGCGTCACCCCACCCCCCGGAGGGCCTACGCTTGAAGGCTGATCGATCCCCCAGGCAGGAGAGAAATGGCCGTCAATCTGGTCAATGTCGAGAACGTCAGCAAGGTGTACGGAACCCGTGCACTCCTCGACGGCGTGTCCCTCGGCGTCTCCGAAGGGGACCGCATCGGTGTCGTCGGCCGCAACGGCGACGGCAAGACCACCATGATCCGGATGCTCGCCAGGCTGGAGGAGCCCGACACCGGCCGGGTCACCCACTCCGGCGGGCTGCGCCTCGGCGTGCTCACCCAGCACGACTCCCTGGACCCGGAGGCCACCGTCCGCCACGAGGTCATCGGCGACATGGCCGACCACGAGTGGGCGGGCAACGCCAAGATCCGGGACGTACTGACGGGGCTGTTCGGCGGGCTCGACATGCCGGGCTTCCCGCAGGGGCTGGACACCGTCATCGGGCCGCTCTCCGGCGGCGAGCGGCGCCGGATCGCGCTCGCCAAGCTGCTCATCGAGGAGCAGGACCTGATCGTCCTCGACGAGCCCACCAACCACCTCGACGTCGAGGGCATCGCCTGGCTCGCCCAGCACCTGCGCGAGCGCCGCTCCGCCCTCGTCTGCGTCACCCACGACCGCTGGTTCCTCGACCAGGTCTGCACCCGCATGTGGGACGTGCAGCGCGGCGACGTCTACGAGTACGAGGGCGGCTACTCCGACTACGTCTTCGCCCGCGCCGAGCGCGAGCGGATCGCCGCCACCGAGGAGACCAAGCGGCAGAACCTGGTCCGCAAGGAGCTGGCCTGGCTGCGCCGCGGGGCGCCCGCCCGCACCTCCAAGCCGCGCTTCCGCGTCGAGGCCGCCAACGAGCTGATCGCCGACGTGCCGCCGCCCCGGGACAGCAGCGAGCTGATGAAGTTCGCCTCGTCCCGGCTCGGCAAGACCGTGTTCGACCTGGAGGACGTGACTGTCCAGGCCGGTCCCAAGGTGCTGCTCAAGCACGTCACCTGGCAGCTCGGCCCGGGCGACCGCATCGGCCTCGTCGGCGTCAACGGCGCCGGCAAGACCTCCCTGCTGCGGTCGCTCGCGGAAGCCGCCCGCAGCGGGGGCGAGCAGCAGCCGGCGGGCGGGCACGTGCGCGTGGGCAAGACGGTCAAGCTGGCCTACCTCTCGCAGGAGGTGGCCGAGCTAGACCCGAACTGGCGGGTGCTGGAGGCCGTGCAGCGCGTCCGCGAGCGCGTCGACCTCGGCAAGGGCCGGGAGATGACCGCCGGCCAGCTCTGCGAGACCTTCGGCTTCGGCAAGGAGAAGCAGTGGACGCCGGTCGGCGACCTGTCCGGCGGTGAGCGGCGGCGGCTCCAGCTGCTCAGGCTCCTCATGGACGAGCCCAACGTCCTCTTCCTCGACGAGCCCACCAACGACCTCGACATCGAGACCCTGACCCAGCTGGAGGACGTGCTCGACGGCTGGCCGGGATCGATGATCGTCATCTCCCACGACCGGTTCTTCATCGAGCGCACCACGGACCGCGTCTTCGCCCTGCTCGGCGACGGCGCGCTGCGGATGCTGCCGCGCGGCATCGACGAGTACCTGGAGCGGCGCCGGCGCATGGAGGAGGCCGCCGCGGCCGGCGTCCTGGCGGCGGCCAAGCCGGCGGCGGAGACGTCGGAGAAGAGCGCCGCCGACGTGCGTGCCGCGAAGAAGGAGCTCCAGAAGATCGAGCGGCAGCTCGACAAGGTCTCCGAGAAGGAGGCCAGGCTGCACGAGCGGATCGCCGAGAACGCCACGGACTTCGCGAAGGTGGCGGAACTGGACGCGGAGCTGCGGGAACTGGCGGGGCAGCGCGAGGAACTGGAGACGCGCTGGCTGGAACTGGCCGAGGACGCCTGAGCCCCGCGCGCGGGAGGCGCGTGCGGCGTGAAGAGGGCGTGAAGGCGCGTAACAGCGGCATCACGGGCCGGTCCACCCTTGGGAACAGGGGCGCACGCGGTCCGCTGCGCGGTTGTCCCCGGGTGATAGAAAGGCCGTCCGAGGACCGTCGGTGACGGTCCGAACGATGCCTGTAGACGACTCCGAGGCCAGCGCGTACCTCGGGGCGTGGCTAGAAACAGTAGTAATAAGGGGGAACGCGCTGATGAGCCAGCCGCCCAATCAGCCGCCGCAGCCGGGTGGCTTCGGAGCACCGCAGGATCCACCGCCGGGAGGCTTCGGGGCACCGGCCCCGCAGCCCCCGCAGGGTCAGCCCGGGGCGCCGCAGCCCCCGCAGGGCCCGCCGTCCGGCCCGCCGCCACAGCCGGGGTACGGCTATCCGCAGCAGCAGCCGGGGTACGGCTACCCGCAGCAGCAGTCCGGGCAGCCCGCGCAGCCGGGGCCGTACGCGCAGCCCGGACCGTACAACTCCGGCCCGTACGGTCAGCCTCAGCAGCCGGGCCCGTACACCCAGCCCCAGCAGCCCGGCCCGTACGGCCGGCAGCCCGGCTACGGTTCTCCGCAGCCGCAGTTCCCGGGCGGGCCCGGCACCCCGCCGCCCGGCGGCTCGGGATCGCGCAACCCCTTCAAGGGCAAGCCCGCCCTCGTCGTCGGCGCCGCGGTCGCGGCCCTCCTCGTGATCGGCGGCAGCGTGTGGGCCGTCACCGCGAACGGCGGGGACGACAAGAACGAGAAGCCCGTCGCCGGCAAGAGCGACGACCCCAAGCCCACCGGCTCCGGCAGCGCCCCCGTCGACACCGGTGACGGCAGGGGCGACGGTGGCGAGGACCCCGAGGACCTCAACGAGGGCCGCAAGGCCGGTGAGTCCAAGGTGCTCTGGTACAAGGAGGCGCCCGACGCGCCCCGTTCCGGCGCCGACGCCCCCGGCATGTGGATCACCGGCAAGACCGCGGTGAAGGCGGCGTACAAGCAGGTCGTCGCCTACGACGTCGGCGACGGCAAGCCCAGTTGGGAGCCGATCGCCTTCCCGGAGAAGATCTGCGCGGTCACCCCGGACAAGACGGCCGCCGACAAGATCGTCGTCGCCTACATGAGCGGCTCCAGCGACCGCGCCAAGTGCAACCAGATGCAGGAGATCGACCTCGCCACCGGCGCGAAGGGCTGGAAGGCGAAGGTCGAGGACGGCGATCTCTTCGACACCACCCTCTCCGTCGAGCTGAACGTCAGCGGCACGATCCTCATGGTGGGCCGCTCCCAGTCCGGCACCGCCTACGACGTGACCAGCGGCAAGAAGCTGTACGACAAGAAGCGGTACGGCGACGACTGCTTCCCCGCCGGGTTCGCGACCGGACCGACGAAGATCGTCCAGGTCGCCTCCTGCGGCGTCGGCGGCAACAACGAGCACGACGAGGTCCAGGGGCTCGACCCGAAGACCGGCAAGGTCCTGTGGACCTACGCGTACGGGAAGGGCTGGCGGGTCGAGCACACCTACTCCGTCGACCCGCTCGTCGTCCACGCCACCAACGAGGACAAGAAGGTCTGGAACATCTCCTCCTTCACCTCCGGCGGCAAGGTCCTCGAACAGGTCGGCGTCGACGAGGAGTTCGCCCCCGAGTGCGGCTGGGCCATCCTCGACCGCGACCTGCAGGGCTGCGAGGGTGTCGTCGTCGCCGACAACACCCTCTACCTGCCGACCAAGGCGACCACCGGCGCCAACGAGATCGTCGCGATCGACCTCACCACCGGCAAGGAGAAGTGGCGCGTCAAGTCCCCCGCGGACGAGTCGATGACGCCGATGAAGGCCGAGGGCGGCCGGCTCGTCGCGTACGTCCAGCCCTCCTACGACGGGGGCGGTCAGGTCGTCTCGATCGCGACCGGCGGCAGTGACCACAAGCCGGTCAAGCTGCTGCAGAACCCGCAGGGGGTCGCGGAGATCGAGAACAGCTTCTACTCCAAGGACATCGACTGGGTCGACGGGCGCTTCTACATCTCCACCACCCGTCTGAGCGGAAACGACGACACGAAGGAGAAGTTGATGCTCGCCTACGGCAAGTGACCTTCTCCGCCCGCTCGTCCCCGCCCCTTCCGCTCCCCGAGGTACTCACGCCATGACACAGCCGCCGAACCAGCCCCCGCAGGGAGAGGGCTTCGGCCCCCCGCAGGGCCCGCCGTCGCAGCCGCCGACCCCGCCCCAGCCGGGGTACGGGTACCCGCAGGCCCCGCAGGCCCCGCAGGCCCCGCAGGCCCCGCAGGCCCCGCAGGCCCCGCAGGCCTACCCGCAGGGGCCCGCCGGGCCGCCCGCCCCGCCGTCGGGTGCGCCGCAGCCCGGGTACGGGTACCCGCAGGCGCCCCCGCCGCAGCCCCAGCCCGGTTACGGCTACCCCGGTCAGCAGCCGGGGCCCTACGGTCAGCCGACGCCGCCGTACGGGCAGCCCGGCCAGCACGGTCAGCCCGGTCAGCCCGGGTACGGTTTCCAGCCGACCGTGCCGATGCAGTCCCAGACGGGTGGGTCCGGGGGCGGACGGAAGGTCAACGCGCAGCTGGCGATCATCGTGTCGGCCGTCGTCGCGATCGCGCTGATCATCGGAGGCGGTGTCTGGTACGCCGGTTCCGCCGGCAAGGAGGACGGCGGCAAGGACGACACCGCGAGCTCCGGCGGCGGCACCGGCGGCACGGACGGGAAGGGCGGCACGGACGAGAAGGGCGGCTCCGGCGGCGCCTCCGCCGAAGCCAAGGAGAAGGCGCCCGCGGACCCCGCCGCCAAGGTGCTCTACCAGGTGCCCGCGCCCGCGGTGAGCAAGGACGACCCCAGCGTCGTCGTCTCCGGGTCGTGGCTCACCGACAAGGTGTACGCCAAGAGCGGCATCGCCGAGGTCGTCGGCTACGACCCCGCCAAGGGCAGCAAGCTGTGGACGGTCAAGCTGGCCGGGCCGGTGTGCGCGGCCAGCCGGCACGCCACCGACGACAACAAGACGGTCGTCATCCACCAGCCCGCCATGCCGACCAAGACCGAGCGGTCCCACGGCTGCACCGAGGTCGCGGTGATCGACCTCGACGCGGGCAAGACCCTGTGGACGAAGAACGGCAAGGTCAGCGGCCGGTCGATCTCCTTCAACAACGTCACGATCAGCGGCGACACCGTCGCCGCCGGAAGCAACGACGGCGGCGTCGCCTTCGACGTGGCCGACGGCGACGTCCGGTGGTCCCCGAAGTCGTCCGACTCCTGCACCGACGCGGGCTACGGCGGCGGCGAGAAGCTGGTCGCGGTACGCAGGTGCGGCTCGTACGACGTCCGGGAGCTGCGCATCCAGACCATCGACTCGAAGACCGGGAAGGTGCTCTCCGAGTACAAGATGGCCAAGGGCATCGAGTACGCGGGCGTCGTGTCGACGAACCCGCTGGTGGTCGCCGCCGACGTCGCCGACTCCGCCGGTGACGGCAGCGGCATCTCGGACTTCTTCTCCATCGACAACAAGACCGGCAAGCTGCGCACCCGCATCTCGGCGCCGGGCGATCAGTTCGGGGCGAGCTGCGAGAGCATCACGAAGCCCGAGCAGTGCACGGGCCTCGCGGTCGGCAACGACCGGCTCTACATCTCGACCGAGGAGCACGAGGGCGGCGGCGAGGGCTACAGCCAGACCAACGAGGTCGTCGCCTTCGACCTGGCCACCGGCAAGCAGACCGGGCAGCGCGCCGACGCCGGGCAGGACTACACGATCACGCCGCTGCGCATGGACGGCGGCAACGTGATCGCGTACAAGCGTCCGCCGTACGACAAGGGTGGTCAGGTCGTCAGCATCGACGGTGGGACGTTCAAGCAGACCACGCTGCTGGAGAACCCGTCGACCGAGGCGGTGCGGGACGTGGAGGCCAGCATGTCGCCGGAGTACTCCGAGCTGCTCTACGCGCAGGGGCGCCTGTACATGTCGCAGGTGTACGCCAGCGAGCCGAGCAGCGCGGACGACAAGGAGTACCTGGTGATCGCGTTCGGTACCGGCGGCTGAGGCCGTTCGTCGTCCCGTCGGCGGGCCGGTGGCCCCCGACCCCGGCCCGCACGGCCCCGTCCCTTTTCAGGGGCGGGGCCGTATTGCGAGGGATTTCGGCGATCCGGGGCGGTTCTCGCCGGTAGGGTCGGTGCGAGGCCGCACTGGCGTGTAGCTTCCGGGGACCGGGGTGACTGGGGGGTTGCTCGATGGGAGTACGGCTCATGGTGGTCGACGACCACCGATTGCTCGCCGAGGCGTTGGCGTCGGCACTGAAGCTGCGGGGGCACCGGGTGCTCGCCGCGGCGGCGCCGGCCGCGGGTGCGGCGGAGCTGGTGATCAGCCGGGCGCCGGAAGTGTGCCTGCTGGGGACGGCGGCGCCGGCCGCGCCCGGGATCTTCGATCCGGTGGTGCGGATCAAGCGGGAGCGTCCGCAGGTGGCGGTGCTGGTGCTGGGCCCGGTGCCGAGCCCTCGCGGCATCGCGGCGGCGTTCGCGGCGGGGGCCTCGGGGTATGTCCGGCACGACGAGCGCATAGAGGGCGTCGAGCGGGCGATCATGAAGGCGCGGGCCGGGGAGGCCGCGGTGGCGCCGACGCTGTTGCAGGGCGCGTTCGGTGAGCTGCTGAACCCGGCGGCCCAGCCCGACGACGAGGGGCAGCGGCTGCTGCAGATGCTGACCCCGAGGGAGGTCGAGGTCCTGGTGCGGGTCGCCGACGGCGAGGACACCCGCCTGATCGCGGCGGGGATGGGGATCGCACCGTCCACGGCCCGTACGCATGTGCAGCGGGTGCTGATGAAGCTGGGCGTGGGCTCGCGTCTGGAAGCGGCGGCACTGGCGGCTCGGACGGGGCTGCTGGACCGGGCGGGCGCGACAGCCTCCGGCGGTTGAGCGGGGGCCTCCGGCGGTTGGGCGGGGGGTGCCTGTGCCTCCGGCGGTTGGGCGGGGGGTGACTG
>NZ_JAGMUE010001204.1:0-622 GCF_019049165.1 Streptomyces sp. AC627_RSS907 | reverse complement strand
CCCCGCGGACGCCGCGGGGGGATGGCGTCCACGGGGCTCTCGGCGGTCAGCATCGGCGTCAGGGCAGCGCCGGTGCTGAGAGGCGGCGCCGGGGGGTCGCGCCGCTGGCCGGGAGGGTCTCGGTGTCGCGGCCCGCGCGCACCGGTCGCGGGTCTGCCCATCGCGGCTGGTCGGGCCGTCGACGGCGGGAGCGCCACCCGGAAGGAGGGTGCTGCGGTGCGGGGGGCCTCGCTCTGCATCGTGGTGGATATGCCACATCCGGCGCAACCGTTTCGACCGGATGCGGTCGGCCCCAGGCGTCCCCGGGACCGACCGTTGGTGTGGCGACCGGGCTGCTGTCCCCTGCCGTCCGGTCGCCTGACCGAAGCGAGGTCCCACGACGCGCTCCGCTTGCGTCACCACGGGGAGCGCGTCTCATCGCTTCGGGTATCCGTCCTGCCGCTGCTGGGCGCCCGATGAACAGGTACGGAAGCCACGCGTGGAATGGGGCCGCTCCTGGCTGGCGCGGACACGTGGCCCAACGACAGGTCGCGCGAGCCGGTCACGCGCCGTACGGGTGACGGCTCGACGTGCCGGGCGACTAAACGATTCCGCGCACGCCGCAAATCGCCCGCCGCATGCC
>NZ_JAGMUE010001203.1:0-607 GCF_019049165.1 Streptomyces sp. AC627_RSS907 | reverse complement strand
GTGGATGGTGGAGGCCTCTGTCTTGAAGAACGGCGTGACGGCATTCGAGGTGTACCTCGAAAAGGCAGCCCAAGAAGTCATCAAGGGGTGGCGCGTAACCCTCAAGGACGGGCGGGGCACCCATCGACTTCGTCTGAAGACTCCGAAGGGCTTCACCTCCCCAGGCTGGAAGACGCTGGTCACCGCTCACACAGTTCTCGGAAGCACCGTCGAGACGCTCGACGTCGAGTGGGCCAGGGACCTGCGACACCTCCTGACCCACCAGAACGGTGAACTTCGCGACGAGGAGACGCTTGAGAAGTTCCGGGATACCGACGCCGAGGCTGACACCGATGCCCTCCACCATGCCCACGTCGGGGGCCGAGTCCATCTCGGGGTCGAGCGGGTCGTGAGCGTGCTGGACAAGCTGGCTTCCGTGGTGCGTCACGCCGACGTGGCCGTCTACGCGTACGTTTGGGGGGGAAAGCGTCGGCAGGTGCCGCTGAACGAACTCCACACGGCGAAGTGTTTGGAGTTCATGGCCGAGTGAGCGGCGGCGTCACACGGTGACGGGCTCGGGCTGAAGGTGACGGTAGCGGCCCGGTTGAACAGGTGCGACCCTGAGGAC
>NZ_JAGMUE010001202.1:0-696 GCF_019049165.1 Streptomyces sp. AC627_RSS907 | reverse complement strand
GAGCGCTACGGCAAGCTCTCGCCGCTGGCCAAGCAACAAGACCTGCCGTACCACGTGATCGGCTCCGACCTGGCGGGCGTCGTGCTGCGCACCGGCCCCGGCGTCAACGCGTGGCAGCCGGGCGACGAGGTGGTCGCGCACTGCCTGTCGGTCGAGCTGGAGTCGGCCGACGGCCACGACGACACGATGCTCGACCCCGAGCAGCGGATCTGGGGCTTCGAGACCAACTTCGGCGGCCTGGCCGAGATCGCCCTGGTCAAGTCCAACCAGCTCATGCCGAAGCCGGGCCACCTCAGTTGGGAGGAGGCCGCGTCGCCGGGCCTGGTGAACTCCACCGCCTACCGGCAGTTGGTCTCCCGCAACGGGGCCGGCATGAAGCAGGGCGACAACGTGCTGATCTGGGGCGCCAGCGGCGGCCTCGGCTCGTACGCCACGCAGTTCGCGCTCGCCGGTGGCGCCAACCCGATCTGCGTGGTCTCCAGCGACCAGAAGGCCGACATCTGCCGTGCGATGGGCGCCGAGGCGATCATCGACCGGAACGCGGAGGGCTACCGGTTCTGGAAGGACGAGCACGCCCAGGACCCGCGCGAGTGGAAGCGGTTCGGCAAGCGCATCCGCGAGCTGACCGACGGCGAGGACGTGGACATCGTCTTCGAGCACCCGGGGCGCGAGACGTTCGGCGCCTCCGTCTACGTC
>NZ_JAGMUE010001201.1:0-597 GCF_019049165.1 Streptomyces sp. AC627_RSS907 | reverse complement strand
CGGGTCGAGCGGGTTGAGCCGGATGCCGCCGTCGAGGGCGGCCATCGGGTCCAGGCGGATGGGCGTGATGCCGAGCTGCTGGGCGATGAGGTTCCACTCGCCGACACCGTCCTCGCCCTGCGCGTCGAGGACGACCACCTGCCGGTCCCGGAACCGCAACTGGCGCAGTACGTAGGTCTTCTCCAGGGCGGACTTGCCGTTGCCGGACTCGCCGAGCACCAGCCAGTGCGGGGCGGGCAACTGCTGCCCGTACAACTGGAACGGGTCGTAGATGTACCCCTTGCCGGAGTACACCTCGCGACCGATGATGACGCCGGAGTCGCCGAGGCCGGGCGCGGCGGTGGGCAGGTAGACGGCCTGGGCCTGGCCGGTGGAGGTGCGGACCGGCAGCCGGGTCGTCTCCACCTTCCCGAAGACGAAACTGGTGAAGGTCTCGGTGATGACGCCCATCGGATCGACCACGGCGCAGCCCCTATCGTCGGATGCCGGTGGCGAACGGCAAGGTGTTCACAAAGGCCCGGTGGTGTTCGCGGTCGCACCACTCCAGCTTGAGGTAGCTGTTGCCGGCCGAGGCGCGGATGGTGCGCTTGTCGCGGG
>NZ_JAGMUE010001200.1:0-624 GCF_019049165.1 Streptomyces sp. AC627_RSS907 | reverse complement strand
CTGCTGCACACGGCCGCGCTGGACAGCTCCTACCTGGACCTGCGCGCCAACGCGCGGTCGGTCGCGCTGCTCTCGGTCGGCTACGTGCTGTTCGCGACGCTGGCAGTCGGCTGGATCGCCTACCTCGTGGTGCCGGACCTGCCGCTGACCTCGGCGCTGGTGCTCGGCGCGGTGATCGCGCCGCCGGACGCGGTGGCCGCGACCGCCATCGCGCGCAAAGCGGGGCTGCCCTCCCGGATCACGACGATCCTGCAGGGCGAGTCGCTGGTCAACGACGCGACCGCGATCACGGCGTACAAGGTCGCGCTGGCCGCCGCGGTCGGCACGGGCGCCACGTGGGGCTCGGGCCTGCGGGAGTTCCTGGTCGCCGCGGTGGGCGGGGTCGGCGTCGGGGTGGTGCTGATGGTGCCGCTGCACTGGCTGCGCACCCGGCTCACCGAGCCGCTGTTGCAGAACACGCTCTCGCTGCTCATCCCGTTCGTGGCGTACGCGGTCGCCGAGCAGGTCGAGGCGTCGGGGGTGCTGGCCGTGGTGGTCGTGGCGCTGCACCTGGGGCACCAGCTCTGGCAGGTGGGCTTCGCGAACAGGTTGCAGGAGCGCGCGGTTTGGGCGATGGTCTCCTTC
>NZ_JAGMUE010001199.1:0-704 GCF_019049165.1 Streptomyces sp. AC627_RSS907 | reverse complement strand
AAGCAACCCGACCCAGCCACCGAGCCAGCCAGCCGACCCACCCTAGGCGCCGTTGCCGCCGCGCGCGGTAGGGCGGGCCCTACCCCGCACGGTGACCCGTGCCCCACTGATCGGGACCGCCCGGGCCGGTTGGCTTGTGCCATGAGGATGTTGCCGATTGCTTGGAAGTCCCTACGGGCCCGCTGGGTTGGTCTCATCGGGGCGTTCACGGCCCTGGCGCTCGGCGTCGCGATGACGACGGTGATGCTGCTCGGGCTGGCCACCGCCCTGGCGTTGCCCGGCGGGGAGGCCGTGGTGTCGCTGGTGGCGGCGCTCGGCACGGCGGGCGGGGTGAGCGCCTTCGTGTCGGCGTTCGTCGTCGCCTCCACCTTCTCGTACGCGGTGGCGCAGCGCCGGCGTGAACTGGGCCTGCTGCGCCTGGCCGGCGCCACCCGGGCGCAGGTGCGCCGGGCCGTCCTGGCCGAGGCCCTGATCCTGGGCGTCGCGGCCTCGGCCGTGGGGTGCGTGCTCGGCCGGCTCGCGGCGCCCTCGATGGTGCGCTGGCTCGGCGACGTGGACATGGCGCCGCGTGACCTCGCGCTCGGGTCGCAGCACTGGCCCCTGTACGCCGCCTTCTGGACCGGCCTGTTGGTGGCCCTGGGCGGGGTGGTGGTGGCCGCCCGGCGCGCGGGGCGGCTGGGGCCGCTGGACGCGCTGAGCGATGC
>NZ_JAGMUE010001198.1:0-584 GCF_019049165.1 Streptomyces sp. AC627_RSS907 | reverse complement strand
TCCGTGGACGCCTCAGCGCGCAGTCGAGCGCGCGCCACGGCCGCCTCATCACGCGCTTCCTGCTGGATTCCCTGGATCAGGGCCAGGGCGTTCGAGGTGAGCGCGGTGCGCTCCCACAGGCTGTGGACCAGCCACAGGGCCTTGGCCGCGATGGGCAACCACGCCACGGCCAGCCACGCGCCAGCGTCATGCTCAACGCTGAGAGCGTGTGCGACCAGCACGCCAGTGGCCAGGGCGCCGAAAGACCAACCGACCGCCGTCACGGCTCGATTGTGGTCGCCCTGCGCGGCCAAACGGCGTTCGTAGGCCAAGGTGGCCAACCACCCGCCGTCGATCCCCAGACCGACCACCAGCGCGACGGGCCACGGCATCACCGGACCCAGCCACAGCACCACCACCGCGAGGGTGAGCACCATGGACACAGCCGTCATCGCGATGGCCGGCAACGCGGTCTTTGCCTCTCGCTGGACCGCGCTCATGAGGTCACACCGCTTACCGGTCGCACCGCGATGCTGGCCACCAGCCACACACGCGAGGTGGGGTCGTCCGGGTCCGCGCGGTCCTCGGCCCACTCCCACCGGGCC
>NZ_JAGMUE010001197.1:0-613 GCF_019049165.1 Streptomyces sp. AC627_RSS907 | reverse complement strand
GCCGACGGTGGAGCGCGGATCGGCGCCCATCGGCCGCTGGTCGACGATGATCGCGGTGGTCAGCCCGTCGAGGACGTCCACGTCGGGCCGGCCCATCGCGGACATGAACCCCTGCACGAAACTGCTGTACGTCTCGTTGATCATCCGCTGCGACTCCGCCGCGATGGTGGCGAACACCAACGAACTCTTCCCCGAGCCGGAGACGCCGGTGAACACCGTCAGCCGGCGCTTCGGGATCTCCACGCTCACGTTCTTGAGGTTGTTCTCGCGGGCGCCCCGCACGCGGATCAGGTCGTGGCCGTCGGCAACGTGCGGCGCCGGCGACTGCGCGGGCCTCCGTCGGGTCGTGCTCATCGTCTCTCGTCTCTCCACGTGTCGTTCGGGCCCGCCCGCGCGGCGCCCGCCACCCATCGGCGTACGCCCCTCCGTCACGACCCTGGTCGCCGTGCGGCCCACCCGCGAGGCCCCGGCCCGCCCGGCCCACGCCGAGGGCCGGGTGGGCCGGGCGGGCGGGCCGGGCTCGCGCTGTCGGGGTGGCTCAGGCGGCCAGTTGCTGGATGCGGATCAGGTTGCCCGCGGGGTCGCGGAAGGCACAGTCCCGTACCCCGTACGG
>NZ_JAGMUE010001196.1:0-588 GCF_019049165.1 Streptomyces sp. AC627_RSS907 | reverse complement strand
CCGCCGCCGGCCCGCGCGCCACCTCGGTGCCGCCCGACCACACGATCTCGGCCAACCCGCCAGCGCGCCCGATTGCGGGCCGCGTCAGGAGCCGGGGCTACCGCTGGCCACGTCACGGGCCGGGGGCGGCGGTCCGAGGCCCGGCCTCCGGCCTCCGACCCCGGGTCATGCGCCCGCCTCCGCGGCCTGGAGCACGCGGCGCGCGACGTTGACCGAGTCCACCAGCGGGTGCAGTGCCACGGCGCGCAGCGCCGCCTGGTGGGAGCCGCTCGCCGCCGCCTCGATGGCGGCCCGTTCCACCTCCTTGAGGGTGAGCATCAGGCCGAGTTGGCCGGGGGCCACCGGGCCGACGGCCAGCGGGTGCGCCCCGTTGGCGTCGACGGCGCAGGGCACCTCCACGACCGCGTCCGCGTCCAGGGCCGGGACGGCCGTGCGGTTGCGCACGTTGAGGATGAGCGTGGTGCGCTCGTCCCGGGCGATGGCGCGCATCAGGGCCAGGGCGACCCGGTCGTAGCCGCCGCCCTCCAGGTCGCAGGCGTCGCGCTGCCAGCCGCCGGTGGCCTCCCGGTTCTCGGCCAGGTACGTCTC
>NZ_JAGMUE010001195.1:0-816 GCF_019049165.1 Streptomyces sp. AC627_RSS907 | reverse complement strand
GGCGTCCTGCGCGTCCTTCAAGGCCTCGCGCACCGTCGGGTCGCCCGATGGCTCGTCAGGTTCCTGGCCGTCGCCCGGTGGCTTCGTCGGATCGGTGGGCTTCTCCTCACCGAAGACGACGTCGAGCGCCTTGTCCAGCGAGTCCTCGAAGGCCGTCTGGTCGCCGTAGGTCACCAGGACCTTCTTGAGCAGCGGATAGTTCGTCCCCGCGCCCCGGACGTAGACCGGCTCCACGTACAGCAGGCCGTCGTCGAGCGGGACCGTCAGCAGGTTGCCGTACTCGACCGTCGAGTCGCCGCCCTTGAGGAGCCTGATGCTCTCGGCGATCTTCGGATCGGAGTTGAACTTGCTCTGCACCTGTTGTGGTCCGGAGACCGGGTTGTTCGGCCGCAGCTTCAGGATTCTGATCTTGCCGTAGCCGTCGCTCTGGGCATCGGCGTCGACCGCCATGAACGCGCTCAGGTTGTCCCGGTCGTTCGGCGTGAACGTGGTGGTCAGGGAGAACTTCTTCTCCTTCTGATCCGGCATCTGCATGCTGAGGTAGTACGGCGGCACCGAGTTGACCTTGTTGGTCGGGTCGTCGGGAACCTGCCAGACCTCACTGCCGCTGTAGAACTGCTCCGGGTCCTCGACGTGGTAGCGGGTCAGCAACTGGCGCTGCACCTTGAACAGGTCCTGCGGGTACCGCAGGTGGTCCATCAGGTCCTTGCTGATCTGGTCGCGGTCCTTGACCGTGCCCGGGAACGCCTTGCGCCACGTCTTGAGGACCGGGTCCTCGGTGTCCCACTCGTACAGCTTCACGGACCCGTCGTACGC
>NZ_JAGMUE010000122.1:5712-18560 GCF_019049165.1 Streptomyces sp. AC627_RSS907 | reverse complement strand
CCACACACCACCCCGCCGCACCCCGCCCGGCACAAGCGCCGCAGGCCCCGGCCCCCGCGTACGACTCCCGCGCCCACCGCAGGAGTCGTACGCCGTTTTTGCGCCCGTTTGATCGGAAAAGTGCACGTCCGGCACGCGATCGCCGGGATCTCCCACTATCGTTCGAAGAGTGCCTCGCCCATTGGGAGAACTCGAAGACGCGGTCATGACGAGGGTGTGGAAGTGGAACCGCCCGGTGACCGTTCGAGAAGTCCTGGAAGACCTGCAACAGGAACGCTCGATCGCCTACACCACGGTGATGACCGTTTTGGACAATCTCCATCAGAAGGGCTGGGTGCGCCGTGAGGCGGAAGGCCGGGCCTATCGATATGAGGCGGTCTCCACTCGCGCCGCCTACGCCGCCGCGCTGATGAACGACGCCTGGTCCCAGAGCGACAACCCCACCGCGGCCCTCATCGCCTTCTTCGGCATGATGAGCGAGGAACAGCGCCAGGCACTCGGAGACGCCATCCGCATCGTGCGGGGACCGGAAACCCCTGCGCCCAACCCCGGCTCGGTACCGGACGCGGGCGAGCGATAGCGTCCCCCCATGTCAAAAGCCATCACCGTCCGGCGGGCCCGCACCAGCGATGTCCCGGACGTACGCCAGCTCCTCGACACGTACGTCCGTGACCGCATCCTGCTCGACAAAGCGATGGTGACGCTTTACGAGAGCATCCAGGAGTTCTGGGTCGCGGAACGGGACGACAACGCCGAGGTGGTCGGCTGCGGTGCCCTGCACGTGATGTGGGAAGACCTCGCGGAAGTGCGCACTCTCGCCGTGAAGCCCGGGCTGAAGGGCGTCGGCGTCGGGCACCGGTTGCTGGAGAAGTTGCTGGAGACGGCGCGCTGGCTCGGTGTTCGCCGGGTTTTCTGCCTGACCTTCGAAGTGGACTTCTTCGGCAAGCACGGCTTCGTCGAGATCGGGGAGACGCCCGTCGACACCGACGTCTACGCGGAGCTGCTGCGTTCCTATGACGAGGGCGTCGCGGAGTTCCTGGGGCTCGAACGAGTGAAACCGAACACCTTGGGCAACAGCCGGATGCTTCTGCATCTGTGATCTCCGGCTCCCGGCGGACATCCGCAACCCTTCGCCAGGTTTATTCTCCCGGCGGACGCCGGGGGACACCCACTGGACCCGACGCGGGTTCCCTATGTCCGAAACGCGTATCTTTCCGGCCCGGGGGCGGGCTACCGGTCTCTGCCGGGGGTTTGTGTTTTTCCGGCAAAAGCGGTTTGCTTTCCGGCGTACTGCAGTACTGCATATAACAAGGGACGGCGATACGGCGGACGCCGACGGACCTCCGGCCCTCAAGTTATCGATGAAAGGAAATCCGGTGGCACAGAAGGTTCAGGTCCTTCTTGTCGATGACCTCGACGGCGGCGAGGCAGACGAGACCGTGACGTTCGCGCTGGACGGCAAGACGTACGAGATCGATCTCACCACCGCCAATGCGGACAAGCTCCGTGGCCTTCTCGAGCCTTACGTGAAGGGCGGTCGCCGTACCGGGGGCCGCGCTTCGGGCGGACGCGGCAAGGCGCGCGCTTCCTCCGGCGGCAGCCAGGACACCGCGGCGATCCGCGCCTGGGCGAAGGAGAACGGGTACGAGGTCAACGACCGCGGCCGCGTTCCCGCCATCATTCGCGAGGCGTACGAGAAGGCCAACGGCTGATCACCCGACCCGCGCCGCGCACTCCGCCCCGAGCCTCCTCAGCGCGTCGCCCGGGAGAGCCGGACCCGGTGGCACTGCGTCGCCAGTGCGCGGACCAGCCGTGCGAGGTCGGGGGCGGTTCCGGCGTCCGCCAGGGCCGACAGCGCCGGCAGCGAGGACTCCACCTCGCCCCCCGGCTCCGGGGGCCGCAGCCATACGGCGGCCCCCCGCGAGCCGTCCCGGCCCCGGACGCCCGGCGGCAGGCCGACCGAGTCGGTGCCGGGAGGCTGGGGCGCTTCCATGAGGCCGCCCGCGCCGATCGCCGTCAGGTCGAGCGCCAGCGAACCCCACTCCAGCCACTCCAGCAGCCCGGGCAGCTCGTCCGCGCCGCCCGCCGCCACGAGCAGCAGCATGCGCTCACCCCGGACGGCCACTGGGAAGCCGGGGCCCCGACCGGCGGGGCCGGGTCTCCCGAGCCGTCCCAGCGCCGCGTGGCCGGCCTCGGCCGGGACGTCCAGGACGTCGAAGCGGGCGCCCACGCACAGCCGTACCGGAGCCCCGGGAGCGGTCGGCCAGCCGAGCACGTTCTCGTACCACCACCGCACCCGCTCCTGACACCACACGCCACCCGGTCCGGGCGGCCGGCGGGGGAACGGCACGACGGAACCCGCCGAACCCGCCGAACCCACGGACCCCGCGTGGACGACGGGACCCACGGGACCCACGGGACCCGAGGGCGAGGTGCCGACCATGCCAAGTGCAACAGTCGGAAGGGCGCCGGAGTTACGCTGGGTACCGGAGTGAACGCGAAGGGTGCGGGACAAGGGGGCGTGCGGGGGTGTGGGGAGGCGCAAGGTTGTTCGCCCGTAGCGGAGGGAACCGGTGCGCGCGGCATGGAGTGTCAGTCCCTGCGGGTAAGACATCCCTAGTGGGAGGGGGCGATACGCGAAATGGGCCGTCTCACGTTCGCCATCGGCGTACTGGCGAGTGGGGTAAGTGCTTGGCCTGCGGGAACATCGTCTCGCACCATCGGGTTGTGGCAGATGTCGGCGTCAGGGGTCAGGAGGCCATCGACGGTGTCGGCAGTTGGAATGAGCGGTCCCCGCTTGCGGGACTAAGCTGCGGAAGGACAGGGAGGGGAAGTTCCCCTTACTGCCTGACCGCTCTGAGGAGCGATTAACGATGTTCGAGAGGTTCACCGACCGCGCGCGGCGGGTTGTCGTCCTGGCTCAGGAAGAAGCCCGGATGCTCAACCACAACTACATCGGCACCGAGCACATCCTCCTGGGCCTGATCCACGAGGGTGAGGGTGTCGCCGCCAAGGCCCTTGAGAGCCTCGGGATTTCGCTCGAGGCGGTCCGCCAGCAGGTGGAGGAGATCATCGGGCAGGGCCAGCAGGCCCCGTCGGGTCACATCCCCTTCACCCCCCGTGCCAAGAAGGTCCTGGAGCTGTCGCTCCGCGAGGCCCTCCAGCTCGGTCACAACTACATCGGCACGGAGCACATCCTGCTCGGCCTGATCCGTGAGGGCGAGGGCGTCGCCGCCCAGGTCCTGGTCAAGCTGGGCGCCGACCTCAACCGGGTGCGGCAGCAGGTCATCCAGCTGCTCTCCGGTTACCAGGGCAAGGAGACCGCCACCGCCGGCGGTCCTGCCGAGGGCACGCCCTCCACGTCCCTGGTCCTCGACCAGTTCGGCCGGAACCTCACCCAGGCCGCTCGTGAGTCCAAGCTCGACCCGGTCATCGGGCGCGAGAAGGAGATCGAGCGGGTCATGCAGGTGCTGTCCCGCCGTACCAAGAACAACCCGGTCCTGATCGGTGAGCCCGGCGTCGGCAAGACCGCCGTCGTCGAGGGCCTCGCGCAGGCCATCGTCAAGGGCGAGGTGCCCGAGACCCTCAAGGACAAGCACCTCTACACCCTGGACCTCGGCGCGCTGGTCGCCGGCTCCCGGTACCGCGGTGACTTCGAGGAGCGCCTGAAGAAGGTGCTCAAGGAGATCCGCACCCGCGGCGACATCATCCTGTTCATCGACGAGCTGCACACCCTCGTGGGTGCGGGCGCCGCCGAGGGCGCGATCGACGCCGCGAGCATCCTCAAGCCGATGCTGGCCCGTGGTGAGCTGCAGACCATCGGCGCCACCACGCTGGACGAGTACCGCAAGCACCTGGAGAAGGACGCGGCCCTGGAGCGCCGCTTCCAGCCCATCCAGGTCGCCGAGCCCTCGCTCCCGCACACCATCGAGATCCTCAAGGGTCTGCGCGACCGCTACGAGGCCCACCACCGCGTCTCCATCACGGACGAGGCCCTGGTCCAGGCCGCGACGCTCGCCGACCGCTACATCTCGGACCGCTTCCTGCCGGACAAGGCGATCGACCTGATCGACGAGGCCGGTTCCCGGATGCGCATCCGCCGGATGACCGCGCCGCCGGACCTGCGCGAGTTCGACGAGAAGATCGCCGGTGTCCGCCGCGACAAGGAGTCCGCGATCGACTCGCAGGACTTCGAGAAGGCCGCCTCCCTCCGCGACAAGGAGAAGCAGCTCCTGGCCGCCAAGGCCAAGCGGGAGAAGGAATGGAAGGCCGGCGACATGGACGTCGTCGCCGAGGTCGACGGCGAGCTGATCGCCGAGGTCCTCGCCACGGCGACCGGCATCCCGGTCTTCAAGCTCACGGAGGAGGAGTCGTCCCGCCTGCTGCGCATGGAGGACGAGCTCCACAAGCGGGTCATCGGCCAGGTCGACGCCGTCAAGGCGCTGTCCAAGGCGATCCGCCGTACCCGGGCCGGCCTGAAGGACCCGAAGCGTCCCGGTGGCTCGTTCATCTTCGCCGGTCCGTCCGGTGTCGGTAAGACGGAGCTGTCCAAGGCGCTCGCCGAGTTCCTCTTCGGTGACGAGGACGCGCTGATCTCCCTCGACATGTCGGAGTTCAGCGAGAAGCACACGGTGTCGCGTCTCTTCGGTTCGCCCCCCGGCTACGTGGGCTACGAGGAGGGCGGTCAGCTGACCGAGAAGGTCCGCCGCAAGCCGTTCTCGGTCGTCCTCTTCGACGAGGTCGAGAAGGCCCACCCGGACATCTTCAACTCGCTGCTGCAGATCCTGGAGGACGGTCGCCTGACCGATTCCCAGGGCCGGGTCGTGGACTTCAAGAACACGGTCATCATCATGACGACCAACCTCGGCACCCGGGACATCTCCAAGGGCTTCAACCTCGGCTTCGCCGCCGCGGGTGACACGAAGACCAACTACGAGCGCATGAAGAACAAGGTCCAGGACGAGCTCAAGCAGCACTTCCGGCCCGAGTTCCTCAACCGCGTCGACGACGTGGTCGTCTTCCCGCAGCTCAGCCAGGAGGACATCCTGCGGATCGTCGACCTGATGATCAACAAGGTCGACGAGCGCCTCAAGGACCGGGACATGGGCATCGAGCTCTCCCAGTCCGCGAAGGAGCTGCTGTCCAAGAAGGGCTACGACCCGGTGCTGGGTGCGCGTCCGCTGCGTCGCACCATCCAGCGCGAGATCGAGGACACGCTGTCGGAGAAGATCCTCTTCGGCGAGCTGCGTCCCGGTCACATCGTGGTCGTGGACACCGAGGGCGAGGGCGACGCCAAGACCTTCACCTTCCGCGGTGAGGAGAAGTCGGCGCTCCCCGACGTCCCGCCGATCGAGCAGGCGGCCGGCGGCGGGCCGAACCTGAGCAAGGAGGCGTAGCCCTCCGGGGTGAGCCTGGAAGGGGGCTGCCCCGGGACTCCGGTCCCGGGGCAGCCCCCTTCCTCTTTTTCCGTCCCTCTTCTGCCGTGTCAGCGTTCGTCGAGGGTGACCGCAGCGCTGGGGAAGAGGTGCTGGAAGTCGGACACCGGGAAGAAGTGCCCGTACCTGTTTCCGAGCACCACGGAGTGCAGTCCGGGCAGCCGGTCCGCCACTGCGGCGAGGTGCTCGGTGCCCTCCATCGCGGGGACCCGCAGTACCTCGACACCGGGCAGCTCGGGCATGCAGCCGATGGAGGCCGGCAGATCCCGGATGATCGCCGCGTTCAGATACAGGTGGGTGAGGCCGGGCAGCGCGGCGACCTCCCGCCAGTCGGCCGCCGTGAGCTCCGTGGTCAGCGGTCCGAGGCTGAGCGTGTGCAGCGTGGTCCAGTGCCCGAGCCCTCGCAGCCCGGTGGCGTCCGTGCTGTTGCGGCCCAGGAAGAGGAAACCCAGGGGGGCCTCGGCGGACAGCGCCTCGCCGAGGCTTGTGCCCGGCAGTTCCTGGGCCAGGGAGAGCAGACGCAGTGACGGCAGGGCCCGCAGTCCCGACAGGTCGGCGACGGAGTCGAGGACGAGTTCGGTGAGGGGCAGCGACGACAGCCCGTCCAGGCCCGTCGTCCAGGGGCACTCGTAGAGCGACAACCTGTTCAGCGAGGTGAAGCGTCGCAGGACGTCCAGTTCCGTCAGGAGCGGGTTCTCCCGGATGTGGAAGTCGGTCACCGCCTCCGGCTCCGGCACGGCGGCCGCGATGTCCTCGGCCCGGTGCCGGCCCGAGACGCGCAACTTCCTCCAGGGACGCATCCCGGTGAGGGCCGCGAGCTGGGCGGGCGTCTCACAGTCGAGGAAGAGGTCCGTACGGTCGAGGTGGTCCAGGACCTCGGCGGCGTACTCCTCGGTGCCGAAACGGTGCCAGGTGCCCGCGAGCTGGCGCCGCACCTCGAGGTCCGGGTGGTCCCGGAAGCGGCGCAGCACGGCGAGTGACCCGTCGGGTTCGTCCCGCCCCAGGACCGAGGCGGTGACCGTGACGCCCAGGGCCTCCTGGGCCGTCAGGCTCTCCGGCCCCGGCAGCAGCTCCAGCACCAGTGGACCGGCCCCCGCCAGTTCCCGTGCGGCCTCGGTCGTACGCGGCGGGATCAGCTCGGCGGCCCGCTCCTCCACCTCCGTGCGCACCGCCGGGTCCAGCGCCGTCGTGTGCTCCAGACAGGCCAGTGCCAGCAGCGTGAGCCGGGGCGTGCCCCTGCCCAGCAGCTCCCTCAGCACGGAGACGCGTTCGCGGGGCCGGGCGTGCGCCAAGGCCATGCGGATGACGTCCTCCCACTGGGTCTCGTCGGCATGGCTGGTGAGGACGCCGAGATGGCCCTCCTCCACGGCGTACCGGGCCGCCAGGTAGTCCTGGAAGGTGCGGTGGACGAACTCCACGACGCCCTCGGCCGGGTGGCGCAGCACCCCGCTGCGCAGCAGCAGGGTCCGCAGCATGGCCGACGCGTCCCTGTGCCCGACGGCCGGTGCCAGCGTGGGCAGCGCCCGCTCGACGATCCCCTCGGCCGTCTCCCGGGCCATCTCGGTCCGGCCGCTCAGCACCAGGGCGTAGGCGAGGCGTTGCAGCAGTTCGAGCTGGGCCTCCTCGCTGACTTCCGGGCCCTCGACCGTGCCCATGCCCCGTTCCCGGTCCCGGCGGGCGAGCAGCATGGTGAGGGCCGCGTCGTACAACTCCTTGCGGCCGGTGGGCAGGTAGCCGCGACGCTCGCGGTGCAGGGCGCAGATCAGTCCGCACATCAGCGGGTTGGTGGCGAGGCGGGCCAGGTCGCGTTTGGTGCGCAGGGAGTCCAGCAGCGGCTGCTCGAACTCCGGGGCGCGCGCCGCCTCGTGCCAGCGGTGGACGAAGGTGGCGACCTCCGCCCGGCCCATCGGCGCCAGGGAGAGTTCCCAGAAGCCTTCCTGCGACAGCCAGTCGGCGCGTACGGCGGTGGGGCGGGTGGTCAGCAGCCAGCGGTTGTCGGGGTAGGCGTGGATGAGGCCGCGCAGCCAGTCCCGGGTGGCGTGGCGGTCGGCTGCCGGGATCTCGTCCAGGCCGTCGACGAGGACCAGCGCCCGGCCCGTGGTGAGGACGCGTTCCGTCCAGCCGTCCGGTGGGGACAACGGGCAGCCGACGGCGCTCAGGAAGGTGGCCGGGGCGGGCAGCGGTGCGGTGCGGACCAGGGTGCGCAGCGGGAGGATGTACGGGACGTGTGTGCCTTCCCGTGCCGCGGTCACCGCCAGCCACTGCACCAGGGTCGTCTTGCCGGAGCCCGCGTCGCCGCGCAGCAGCACCCTGGGTTCCTTGTCCAGCGTCTCGTCGGCGGGCAGCCGTCTGGCGTGGGGTGACACCTCCTCGCCGGGCGCGGCGTCCCGGTCGGCGTCCCGGTCGGGTTCCCGGTCGGCGGTCGCCTCCAGCGTCAGGTAGGCGACTTCGAGGGGCCACCGGTCCGGAGAGTCGCGCAGGTCGATGCCGTAGATGGTGAGGTGGTTGTGCCGCTCGGCCACATAGGACTGGTAACGGCGCTCGAACGCTGTGTCCCGGGCGTCCGGCCGGGGCGTGCGGGTGATCAGCTCGTCGACCTTCGCGATCAGTTCGGCCTGGCCGCGGGTCTGGGCCACCAGGGTCCGGGCGACGAAGGTGGAGCGCCGGGTGAAGAACTCCAGGATGTGCAGGCAGGCCCACTCGGTCGCGGAGTCCAGGAAGTAGCAGGCGTCGGCGGAGAGTTGGGAACCTGATCCGGAAGCGTGCTGCCGCAGTCGGCCGGCGAGTTCGCGGTGGCCGAGCCGGACGGCCTGGACGTCGTCCATGTCCAGGTCGCCGAGGGCGAGCAGCCGGGCGGTCAGGGCGTCGGCGACCGCGGTCTCCTCGTCGCGGGGGAAGGGCGGCTCGCCCAGGGAGTCCAGGGAGGCCCCGACCAGCTGCCCCGCGAGCCTGCGCACCTCCCGCTCGCCGAGGGTGCGCTGCTCGCCCCTGAACGACACCAGGCGCGTCAGCCGGACCGGCCGGTCGACCAGCCCGGCTCCGGGCCCGCCCGTCACGAAGAGCTTCTTCACCAGCGGGGCGACCAGGCTGGACGCCAACTTCCCGCCGAGTACCGCCGGTTCCATGCGCCACCCCCGTGGTCGGCCGTCGTCCACGGGAGCCTATCGGGCGTCAGGACAACTGGCCGCCGTAGTCCGGCAGCTTGAAGGTCCTCTCGGCGTGGCCGCCCGACAGGTCGGTGGCGCTGTTGCCGATGTTGGCGATGATCGTGTAGCCCTTCGCCTCGATACCGGCGCGCTGTGCGGTCTTGTACTCGGCGACGTCCCGGAACAGGTCGAGGAAGCCGCGGACGTACAGGCCGGAGGACTCGTAGCCGGCGTGGTCGAGGTTCCACTCGGTGGGCGCCTTGATGACGCCCGGACGGGCGGTGACGAAGAACAGGGCGACGCCGTGCTCCTGGGCGTACCGGGCGGCCTCCAGGACCGGCCGGTTGGCGGGCTGCGGGTAGCTGAAGCCGAAGTCGGTCTCCAGGGCGGTGTTGTCGATGTCGAGGACGATCGCCTGCTTCTCGCCCGGCCGGACGTCGGCGATCCGCTCCTTCAGGTACGGCAGCGCCTGGTCCATCACGGCCCGGCAGTCCTTCTGCCAGGTGTCGCGGTCGACGGCCGCCGCCGCGGCCGTCGCCACCGTGGTGCGCGGCGTCTCGGCCGGGGCGGCGACGGCCGGCGTGATCGTCGCGGTGAGCGCCGCCGCGGTGACGGCGGCCGTGCCGACGGCGCGCTTCCAGGTACGCCGGGCCTGTCCGGTCTGGCCGTTCTGTTCGGTCATGGGGGGTGAGGTCCTCTCATGCCTGCGCGGATGCCTGACGGCATCAGGTTGTCGCGTGCATGTTCACCCGGACAGGTGGCGGGGCGGCAACGATCGGGTTACCGACCAGTAGTCGGGTGGGGTACGACCTCCCCGCGAGTAGCCCCCGTCACATTCACCGGCCCTTCGGGCGGGGGTGCCGGTGACATGCCGCACAGGGGTTCCGGCCCGTACTACGAGGAATAGTGGAAGCCGCAAGAACTACGAAAACGGACACATCGGACCAGGGTGTCGGCTGATTTACGGGGCTCTGAGCTGGTTTTGTCCAAAATGGACCCTCTGTCAAGGGTCATGAAGTTTCGCATGGAAGTACTACATAACATCGTAGGTCACACCTTTGTGCGGTTCGGGCCCCCCGGGTTACCAATGTGGAGCCCGCCCGGTGAGCGCCTCTGCGTCACGCCGGAGGGGCATCCCTCTGTTCCCGTCCCCATGAGGTTCGAATGTTCTCGCGTGTCACGTCCCGTTCTTCCCGTACGACCATCCGCACCCGCGCCGCGGTGATGGCCGCCGGCCTCGGAGCCTCGGTCGCACTGGGAGCCGGGGTCGCGGCCGCCACGGGCACCACGGCGGCTTCCACCACCTCCACCGTCGCGAGCGCCGTCCAGGCCCAGGCCGCGGCGCAGGCCAAGGCAGCGAAGGCCGAGGCGAGCGCGAAGAAGACCGTCACCGTCAAGCAGACGGCCACCAAGAAGAAGGCCGCCTCCTGGGTGGACCCGGTGAAGAACTACACGCTCACCGCCAGCTTCGCCCAGAACGGCGGCATGTGGGCGCACAAGCACAGCGGCCAGGACTTCGCGGTGCCGATCGGCACCAACGTCGTCGCCGCCCACGGTGGCACCGTCGTCAAGGCCGGCGGCAACGGCGCCGGTGACGGTCCCGCCTACGGCAACGCGATCGTCATCAAGCACGGCAACGGCACGTACTCCCAGTACGCGCACCTGTCCCAGATCAACGTGAGCGTCGGCCAGATCGTGCAGACCGGCCAGTCCATCGCCAAGTCCGGCAACACCGGTAACTCGAGCGGGCCGCACCTGCACTTCGAGATCCGCACGACCCCGAACTACGGCTCGGCCATCGACCCGGTCGCCTTCCTGCGTGCCAAGGGCGTGGCCGTCTGAGGAGCGGGACTACGCCCCCGCGGTACCCCGGTGCGCCTGGGTCACCAGATCGGTGGCGACCTCGAGAACGGCCGCGCGCTGTTCCTCGGGGTCGCCTTCCAGGTCGCGGAGGACGAACATCCCGGCGTGCAGCGTGAAGAGCGCACTCACACAGCGGACCTGGTCGACCAGGTCCGCTTCCGGGTCGATGAGGGTGTCGCGCAGACCGAGCATGCGGGTCTTGAACATCTCACCGATCCGCAGGTCCCGCACCGCCGCCTGGTTCTCCTGCATGAAGCGGAACAGGGGCGCCGCGTCCGCCAGCGCCTCGCTGTAGCGGCGGATGATCTCCTGTTTCGTCTCCAGGGTGTGCGGCTGCTCCCGCCCCCACGCGATCAGGTCCTCCATCGGCCGCGAGAGATCCTCGAAGATGCCGACCAGGATCTCTTCCTTGGTCTTGAAGTGGTAGTACAGCGCCGCCTTCGTGACGTCCAGACGCTCGGCGATCTCGCGCAGCGAGGTCTTCTCGTATCCCTGTTCGGCGAAGAGTTCGAGCGCCACGTCCTGGATGCGCTGGCGGGTGTCCCCGCGGCGTCGCTGCTGCTTGGTGCTGTCCATCGTGCCGCCCATCCTCGTACACACCTCCCGCTCCGCGCACTTCTCCTTGCGCCGCGCGCTCCCGCTCCGCGCCGCTTTCCGAAAAACTTACTTGACGCCCGGCTAGTTACGCCCCTACCTTCCCGAGTGTAGTCAACTTGCCGGTCGGCAAGTAAGCACGGAAGCTGGGGGAGTGGAAGACATGGCGGACGCACCGGCGGCAGGGGCCGACGACACCGGCGGGGGCACACAGCCGAAGAGCGTGCGGGTGGTCCTGCTCGCGCTCATGATCGCGATGATGCTCGCGATGCTCGACAACATGATCATCGGCACGGCGATGCCGACGATCGTCGGCGAGCTGGGCGGCCTGGAACACCTCTCCTGGGTGGTCACCGCCTACACCCTCGCGACCGCTGCCTCCACCCCGCTGTGGGGCAAGCTCGGCGACATGTACGGGCGCAAGGGCTCGTTCATGACGTCGATCGTGGTCTTCCTGGCCGGCTCCGCGCTCAGCGGCATGGCACAGGACATGGGCCAGCTCATCGGCTTCCGCGCCGTCCAGGGCCTGGGCGCCGGCGGTCTGATGGTCGGCGTCATGGCGATCATCGGCGACCTGATACCGCCCAGGGAGCGCGGCAAGTACCAGGGCATGATGGCCGGCGTCATGGCGCTGGCGATGATCGGCGGCCCGCTGGTCGGCGGCACCATCACCGACCACTGGGGCTGGCGCTGGTCCTTCTACATCAACCTGCCGCTCGGCGCGGTCGCGCTGGTCGCCATCAGCGCCGTACTGCAGCTGCCGAAGAAGCGCAGCCAGGCGCGGATCGACTATCTGGGCGCCGCGCTGCTCACGGTCGGCATCACCGCCATCGTGCTCGTCACCACCTGGGGCGGCACCGAGTACGCCTGGACCTCCGCGCGGATCATGGAGCTGATCGGCATCGGCGTCGCCGCGCTGGTCGGGTTCGTGTTCTGGCAGACCAGGGCCGCCGAACCGATCGTGCCGCTGCACATCTTCCGCAGCCGTAACTTCACGCTGATGTCGCTCATCGGCTTCATCACCGGCTTCGTGATGTTCGGCGCCACGCTCTTCCTGCCGCTGTACCAGCAGGCGGTGCAGGGGGCGTCCGCCACCAACTCCGGGCTGCTGCTCCTGCCGATGCTGGGCGCGATGCTCGTCACGTCGATGGTCGCGGGGCGGGTCACCACGAACACCGGCCGCTACAAGATCTTCCCGGTGGCCGGCGGAGTGCTGATGGTCGTCGGCCTGTACCTGCTGTCGCTGATGGACACCGGCACCAGCCGCCTCACCTCCGGGGTGTACATGGCCGTCGTGGGTCTCGGCATGGGCTGCCTGATGCAGATCACCATGCTGGTGGCGCAGAACAGCGTCGAGATGAAGGACATGGGCGTCGCGTCCTCGTCCACCACCCTCTTCCGCACCCTCGGTTCCTCCTTCGGCGTCGCGATCATGGGTGCCCTGTTCAACCACCGCGTCCAGGACGTCATGGCCGAGAAGGCCGGCGCGGCGGGCTCCAGGATGACCGAGCAGTCGGCGCAGCTCGACGCGGCGAGCCTGGCCAAGCTGCCGGAGGCGGCACGCGAGGCCTACCAGCACGCGGTGTCCTCCGGCACGCACGGGGCGTTCCTGCTGGGTGCCGCCGTGGCGGTGGTCGCGCTGGTCGCGGCGGTCTTCGTCAAGGAGGTGCCGCTGAAGGGGGCGGGCCCGAAGACGGCCGAGGCCCCGGCCGACGGCGGCGACATGGCCGCGGTGAAGGCCCCGGCGACGTCGAAGGCGCCGGTGACCGAGTCGGTCTGACGTCTGTCCAGGCGGTCCGCCGCCTGTCGC
>NZ_JAGMUE010000122.1:0-5625 GCF_019049165.1 Streptomyces sp. AC627_RSS907 | reverse complement strand
GGGGCAGACCGGGCGCGGCGGGCCGGCCACCGGCGGCACCGGCGGCGACGGCGGCACCGGCGGGGGTGCCGGCATCGACGGAGGCACCGGCGGCGGTGTCGACGAGAAGCCCCGGGACCGCTGGCCGGGTTCCCCCGGCAGCCTCAGGAACCGCGGCGTCGCCGCCCCCGGCCCGCGCGGGCGGACCCGACCCGGAGCAGGGCGCCCTCCGTCAGGACGCGCCCCGGGACGACATGTCCTGGGACGGGGACGACCGGTCCGGCAGCATCGGATAGCTCCCGGTGTTCGTCGGCGCGTGTTCCGGCAGCCACAGCACGGCGACCGCGCCCTCGGCCTGTACGTGCCCGGGTGCCCCGACGGGCCGGACGTTGCGGAAGGTGAGGCGGGCGCCCAGCACCCGGGCCTGGCCGGCCGCGATGGTCAGGCCGAGTCCGTGACCTCGCCCGGCCCGGTCCGAGCTGCCCGTGCGAAAGCGGCTGGGACCGTCGGCGAGCAGGTCCTCGGGGAAGCCGGTGCCGTGGTCGCGGACCCGGATCACCCGGCCCTCGACGCTCACCTCGACGGGCGGCCGGCCGTGCCGGGCGGCGTTGGCGAGCAGGTTGAACAGCACGCGTTCCAGGCGACGGGGGTCGGTGGTGACCTCCGACTCGTGGATCACCCGCACCTCCACGTCCGGGTCCTTGGCCGCCACCCGGCGGGTCACGAAGTCACCCAGCATGATGTCCTGCAGCTCGGCCCGCTCCGAGGCCCCGTCCAGCCGGGCCACCTCCAGGACGTCCTCCACCAGCGTGCGCATGGCCTTCGCCCGGTCCAGCACCAGCTCGGTGGGCCGGCCCGGCGGCAGCAGCTCGGCGGCCGTGAGCAGGCCGGTCACCGGGGTGCGCAGCTCGTGCGCGATGTCCGCGGTGACCCGGCGCTCGGCCTCCAGCCGTTGCTGCAACGCGTCCGCCATCGCGTCGACGGCGGACGCGAGGTCGTCGGTCTCGTCCCGGACGACTCCGCCGATGGCGTCCCGTACGCGGACGTCCGGCTCGCCCTTGGCCACCTCGTTGGCCGCGGTGGCGGCCTTGCGCAGCCGGCGCGACAGATGGCCGCCGATCAGCACGCCGAGCGCGCTGCCGCCGAGGACGACCGCGATGGAGCCGATGACCAGGGCCTGGTCGAGGTCCTTGAGGATGTCGGCGCTGCGGTCGGTGAGCCCGGAGCGCAGCGACATCACGTGCCCGTCCTTGAGCGGCACGGCCGCCCAGATGTCCGTCACCCCGTTCGGCCGCTCGGACACGTACGTCGCCCGCCGCCCGGCCTCCATCTTCCTGCGCAGCTCCGCCGGCAGCCCGGGGTCGTCGATCTGGGCGTTCGGGAAGTTCAGCCGCCCGGACAGCTCGTAGTTGCGCTGGGCGATCATGACCCGGTCGTCGGCGAGGTCACGGGCGTTGTCCAGCATCGACACCCGGGCCGCGTTGTGCACGACCAGGCTCAGCGCGACCGCGATCAGCGCGCCGACCAGCGCGATGGCCGCGCTGAGCTTCCATCTCAGACCCGTACGGATGCCCGTGCGCCGCAGTGGCGTGGTGGTGAGGCGGCGCAGGTTCTCCCGCGCGGCTCTGCAGAACCCCCGCATATCCCTGTGTCCCCGCTCAGGCCTTCAACTTGTAGCCGAAGCCGCGGACCGTCTCGATCCGGTCCTGGCCGATCTTGGTGCGCAGTCGCTGCACATGGACGTCGACGACCCGGGTGTCACCGCCCCAGCCGTAGTCCCACACGCGTTCCAGGAGCTTGTCGCGCGAGAGCACGGTGCCCGGCGCGGAGGAGAACTCCAGGAGCAGCCGCATCTCGGTCGGGGTGAGTGCCACGGGCTGACCGGCCCGGCGCACCTCCATGCCCTCGGTGTCGACCTCCAGCTCGCCGAAGGTCAGTACCCCGCCGTGGTCCGCGTCGTCGTCCGAGTCCCCCCGGTCGCCGCCGCCCGCGTGGCCGAAGCGGCGCAGCACCGCGCGGATGCGGGCGACCAGCACGGCCCCGTCGAAGGGCTTGGTGACGTAGTCGTCGGCACCGGCCTCCAGGCCGAGTACGACGTCGATGGAGTCCGCCCGCGCCGACAGCATGATCACCGGCACGGTGGACTCGTCCCGGATCCTGCGGCACAGGCTGACGCCGTCGAGACCGGGGACCATGACGTCGAGGAGTGCGATGTCGGGGCGGTCGGTCCGGAACGCCTCCAGGCCCGACAGCCCGTCGGGCATCGCGGTGACCACGAAGCCGACCCGCTCCAGGGCGAGCTGCGTGGCCTCGCGGATGACGTCGTCGTCCTCGACGAACAGGACGTGGGTCTGCTCTGCCATCCCGGTGCTCTCAGTCCTTGTGTGCGGTCACTCGTCAGACGCGCGGAGCGCGCGTCGCGTTCATTCCCCCCCGTCGCGGCTCCGTCGCCCTTCCATCGGTGCGGACGGACCGATCGGTTCACGTGCCGCCCGCGTCAGCCCTCCGGAGCCGGCGCCGGAGTCTCCCCGACCGAGTTGCTGTAGTCGTTGTGCGTGCGGTACTCCTCGGTGAACCGGTCGGAGGACCAGCGGTACGTGATCACGTTGTCGCCGGACGGACTCGACACCCGGTCGCCCTTCTCGTAGACCTGTTTGGTCACCACCAGGTCGCCGCGGTCGATCTCCGCATAGACCGGGGGCTCCTCGGCCTTGAACACATTCTGGTACGCGCCGGCCTGCCGGCGGTACACGTAACTGCCCACACCCACTGCGTCATCGCACGTCAGCACGTTGACGAGGACGTCCTCGGCGGATCCTCCGGTCAGCTTCCCGTAGGACACGTCGACGGGATACTCGTCGGCGACGCACGGCTTCAGCTCGCGCTTGACCTCCGGGGAGACCTTGGGGTCCGCCTTGACGAGCCGCACCGCGTCCACGCGGTCGGGGGCCTTCGACGGGGACGCCGCGGGCGAGGAGGAGACGGCCTTGCCGACCGCGTCCGCGTGGGCCGGCCCCTCGTCACGGGCGCCGGTGCCGCCGGCACCGCAGCCGGAGAGGCAAACGCCGAGGGCGACGAACACGGCCACCACCGCACTCGTCGCCTGCACGTTCTTCCGGGCCTCCCCGGGTGTCCGACCGTCGGTCAGGCCGCGCAACGCTCCCGCTCCTCACGCTCCAGCGCCCGTGCGTCCAGATCGCGGGCGACCAGCTCCTCGCGGAGCCGGGCGAGCGCCCGGTGCAGCGTGCTCTTGACCGTTCCGGCCGACATGCCGAGGGCGGCGGCCGTCTCCTCCGTTGACATCTGCTCCCAGTGTCGCAGCACCACGACGCTGCGCTGCTTCGGGGCGAGCACCTTCATGACATCCATCAGCAGGGCGCGGTCCGCGTGCTGCTCGGTGGAGTCGTCCACACAGGACTCGGGGAGCTGCTCGGTCGGCACCTCCTCCAGCTTCCGGGCCCGCCACCACTCGGTCCGCGTGTTGATCATCACCCGGCGCAGGTAGGCGTCCGCGAGGCGCTTGTCCTCGATGGTCTCCCAGCGGCCGTACGTCCGGGCCAGCGCGGTCTGCAGCAGGTCCTGGGCGTCGACGGGGTCCGGGACCAGGCGCCGGGCGCTGCGCAGCAGCGCGTCCTGCCGGGTGCGGACGTACTCCTCGAACTCGAGCACCTCGCCCTGCGCCATGGTCAACCGCCTTCCGATCCCCGAATTCCGGCGGTTGGTCACCGCCGGCCCACTGCCTGTGGTCCCTGTCGTCGTGTGCCTGCGGGGCACAGGAACGAAGGTAGGGAAGCGTTGTCACGGCGCTGTGCGAAGCAGCCTTCGGCAAACACTCGGCTGTCCGTCGGTTGTGTAACGGAAGCGGCAACGGGCCGAGTCGATGGATGACTTGAGGCCGGTAAAGGGTGATTTGTCCGGCGGGGGTGACGTGCGCGGCCCGATGTCACCGTGACGAAAGCCGTCGCGGGGTCACCTCGCCGCTGTGTTCCGCCCCCGCGCCGGCTGTGGGTCAGCCCAGGGGCAGCCGGTAGAGCCCGTCCGCCAGCGGTTCCACCAGGCCGTCGGCGACGAGTCCGTCCAGGGCGCGGGCGCGCTGGACCGGTTCGTGCCACACCTGGTCGAGGGCCGCCTGAGGCACCGGCCCGTGCGCCTCCCGCAGCACGGCGAGCAGCCTGCCGCGCACCTGCCGGTCGGTACCCGCGTACGTCTGGCCGCGGCGCGGCGGCCCGTCGTGCGCGGGCTTGCCGGCCAGCCGCCAGGCGCACTGGCCGGCGATCGGGCAGCGGTGGCACGACTCGTTCTTCGCCGTGCAGACGAGTGCGCCCAGCTCCATGGAGGCGGCGGCCCAGCGGGCGGCGCCCGCCTCGTCCTCCGGCAGCAGTGCGCGCGCCAGCTTCCGTTCGGCGGCGGTGGTGGCGTTCGGCGGGTACTGCACGCCGGTGACCGCACGGGCGAAGACCCGGCGGACGTTGGTGTCCAGTACGGGGTGCCGCTGGCCGTAGGCGAAGGAGGCGACCGCGGCGGCCGTGTACTCGCCGATGCCGGGCAGCGCCAGCAGCTGGGCGTGGTCCGCCGGTACGTCGCCGCCGTGCCGTTCCGTTATGGCCGCGGCGGCGCCGTGCAGGCGCAGGGCGCGGCGCGGGTAGCCCAGCCGGCCCCAGGCGCGGACGGCCTCGCCGGGCGCCTCGGCGGCCAGGTCGGCGGGGCGCGGCCAGCGGGCCAGCCACTGTTCGTACACGGGCAGGACACGGTTCACCGGAGTCTGCTGGAGCATGAACTCACTGACCATCACGCCCCAGGCGCCGGCCTCCGGACGCCGCCACGGCAGGTCGCGGGCGTGCTCGTCGAACCAGTCGATGACGGGGGCGTGCAGCGACACACCGGACACGGCCCGCTCACCGGTCCCAGCGGCGGCGGACGTCCGGCCGGTGCCGGTGGCGGCGGTCACCTGGTCGGTGGCGGTCGGGGGCGCGGGGACGGCCGGGGCCGCGGCGGGGTCGCAGGGGCCGTCGTGCGAGGGCTTCGTAGGCGCAGTCATGACCCTCCGATCCTGCCACGGGAGGACCACCGCACGGGTGCACCGCCACCCGGGGGAGGCCAGGACACCTGACGATCGACAGGAGCGCCGCACCGCCGGCCGCTTGTAGCGTCGGCCGCATGGAAGGTACCCGTTCGGCCGATACGGCCAGGACCGATACGGCCAGGACCGATACGGCCAGGACCGATACGGCCAGGACCGATACGGCCAGGACCGCTGCGGTCGGGTCCGGTGGGGCCGGGAGCGCTGCGGTCGGGTCCGGTGGGGCCGGGAGCGCTGCGGTCGGGTCCGGTGGGGCCGGTAGCGATGTGGCCGGGGCTGGAGCGGTCGGGTCCGGTGGGGTCGGTGGCGATGCGGCCATGACCGGTGTGGCCGGGCCCGGGGCGGCCGTCACTGGCGCGGTCGGGCCCGGCGGGGACGACGCGGTCCGCGGTGGGGGTCCCGCTCCTGAGGGCTGTGCCGCGTCCGGCGGCAGCATCGGTTCCGCTCGTCGTACCGACCCCGGCGGTGACACCGACGCCGGCCGACGTGCCGCCCCCGGCCCCGAAACCGCCGTCGGCCGTCGTACCGCACCCGCACCCGCACCCGCCCCCGCACCCGCCCCCGCC
>NZ_JAGMUE010001194.1:0-554 GCF_019049165.1 Streptomyces sp. AC627_RSS907 | reverse complement strand
ACCACCAGCAGTCCGATCAGAAATACCGGGGCCTTCGCCCATCCGGTCGTCGGATTGTGCGTCTCCTCGGGCCCGGCGTCAGGCGTGCTGCCCTCGGCGGGCGGCGTCTCGCCGGGAGGCACCGACCCACCGGGTTCGAGACCCGGCGTCGTCCGCGGGTCCGGATCGGGATTCTTGTCGTCCATGCCTCTACGAGTAGACGCACCTGGGGGTTTTCACACCTGCGGGCACACCTTCCCGTCGGCGGTGGACCCCGCGTGGCGGGCAGCACGCGGCACCGCATCGCGCCCGTTGCTGCCATGACAGCCCCTAGACCATTGCGGCCATTGCGGCTGAAAGGCCCTCTTCCCCGGTGCGAGGCCAACGCTCACCCTGGCCACCAGGGTGATGACGACGCGGCGCGGAGGGGTGGCCGTCATGCCGGAACCGCTGTACGTCCCCGTACTCCCGACCCGACCGCACGCCAGCACCGCCTACCGCCGGCTGCTCCCCCCCATCCAGCGCGGCGTGACACCCCTGTGGACCGTCCCCCAGCGCACCGGCCTGCCTCTCGC
>NZ_JAGMUE010001193.1:0-655 GCF_019049165.1 Streptomyces sp. AC627_RSS907 | reverse complement strand
GAGTGCCGGGTTCAGGGCTGCCTGATCTATCCCCTAATGTGGCTTTTGTCGTTCACGTAGCTGGGGAAGGGGACCGATGGAGCGCACCGTCGTCCGTTGTGCCGAAGGGCACGTATTCAGCACCGCTTCGTTCCCGATGCAGAACCTGACCGCCGACCGTCTTGGGCCCGGACGCTTGTTGCGCTGTCCGCGGTGCGCCCGGCTTCGGCACGCGGTTCCTGTGGTGCTGGAGAAGCGGTAGCTCACGTTCAGTGAGGGCCCGGCCCGGTTGGGTCGGGCCCTTGGGGTTTGTTTGTCCGCGTATCCTCGTGGCGTGCTTCTCTCAGACAAGGACATCCGGGCCGAGATCGACTCCGGCCGGGTGCGGATCGATCCGTACGACGACCAGATGGTGCAGCCGTCGAGCATCGACGTGCGGCTGGACCGCTACTTTCGGGTGTTCGAGAACCACCGCTACCCCCACATCGACCCCGCCGTCGAGCAGGCCGACCTGACGCGCGAGGTGGTGCCGGAGGGGGACGAGGCGTTCATCCTGCACCCCGGCGAGTTCGTGCTGGCCTCCACGTACGAGGTGGTGAGCCTGCCCGACGACATCGCCTCGCGGCTGGAGGGGAAGTCGAGCCTGGCGGCTGGGGCTGCTGACGCACTCCACGGC
>NZ_JAGMUE010001192.1:0-744 GCF_019049165.1 Streptomyces sp. AC627_RSS907 | reverse complement strand
CGATCGGCACCAGGGTCTGGCAGGAGCTCAAGGGGCCGCCGCCCGTGGTCTTCCACTGCTTCGAGCACGGCTTCGTGCTCACGCACGGCGCGGAGGTGCGCGCGCTCCCCTGGTCCGAGGCGCGGGTCAGTTCCTTCCGCGAGAGCGCGTACGCGCCGCACGGCGGACCGGGCGAGGCCGTCGAGTGGACCGAGGTCCGGGACCGGGCCGGTCAGGTGGTGTACGCGGTGAGCGGTGAGGCCGCCGTGCGCATAGCCGAGGTGGCGACGGCCGACGAACTGCCGCGCACGGAGCACCGCCTGGGGCGCGGCGGCACGGTCGGCTACGGGCGGTTCACCCTCTCCGCCGACACCCTGTTTTTGGACGGCAGCGCCACGCCCTGGCGGGACGTGCGCCGGGTGGAGACCACCGACCAGGCCGTGCGCGTCTACCGCGCCGACGGCCCGGGCAGCCCCGCCCACTTCAGCGTGGCCCGACGCGAGACGCCGTACGCCGCGGTGGTCGTCGCCCTGGCCAGCACGTACATAGCCGCGGCCCGCCCGGGGCCGGTCGCGCACCCGGAGGGCGGCTGCCCGGTGGCCAGCGGTTCCGGGCCCCTCCCGGACGAGCCGCCCGGCGAGTAGCCGGCGCGGAGGCCGCGCGGCGGCGAGTATGGAGGGGTGATGACCCCGATGAGCGACGAGGACCAGCGGGCCTTCCGCGAACTGCTGAGGACCCTGCGGGTCTGGGAGGACCGGCTACCGC
>NZ_JAGMUE010001191.1:0-550 GCF_019049165.1 Streptomyces sp. AC627_RSS907 | reverse complement strand
AGTCCACGCTGATGAACATCCTGGCCGGCCTGGACGTGCCCACGGCCGGCGCGGCCTCGGTGGCCGGCAGCGACCTGCTGAACATGGACGCGAAGGCCCGGCTACGCTACCGCCGCGACATCGTCGGCTTCGTCTGGCAGCAGACCGCCCGCAACCTGCTCCCGTACCTGACCACCATCCAGAACGTGCTCCTCCCCATGCAGTTGCGGGGCCGCGGCCGGCAGCGCGCGGCGCGCCTGAAGCACGCCGACGACCTGCTCCGGATGCTGCGGATCGACCACTGCCGGGACAAGCGCCCGCAGCAGATGTCCGGCGGCGAGCAGCAGCGCGCCGCCATCGCCGTGGCGCTCGCCAACACCCCCTCCGTACTCCTGGCCGACGAGCCCACCGGCGAGCTGGACTCGGCCACCGGCGAGGAGATCTTCGCCGCCTTCCGCACGGCCAACGCCGAACTCGGCACCACCATCGTGATCGTGACGCACGACCAGACCGTGGCCAGCGAGGTCCGCCGAACGGTCGCCATCCGCGACGGCCGCACTTCCTCGGAGGT
>NZ_JAGMUE010001190.1:0-649 GCF_019049165.1 Streptomyces sp. AC627_RSS907 | reverse complement strand
CTTCTCGGCCTTGATGACGTCACCGGCGTCGACCGCGCAGCGGTACTCCATGCCGGTGCCCACCAGCGGCGCCTCCGCCTTAATCAGCGGCACGGCCTGGCGCATCATGTTGGAGCCCATGAGCGCGCGGTTGGCGTCGTCGTGCTCGAGGAAGGGGATCATGGCCGTCGCGACCGACACCATCTGGCGCGGCGAGACGTCCATGTAGTCGACCTCGTCGCCCGGGATGTAGTCGACCTCGCCACCACGGCGGCGCACCAGCACGCGGGACTCGGCGAACCGCAGGTCGTCGGTGAGCGGCGCGTTGGCCTGCGCGATGACGAAGCGGTCTTCCTCGTCCGCGGTCAGGTAGTCCACGTCGTCCGTGACCTGACCGCCGGTGACCTTGCGGTACGGGGTCTCCACGAAGCCGAAGGCGTTGACCCGGCCGTAGGAGGCGAGCGAGCCGATCAGGCCGATGTTCGGGCCTTCCGGCGTCTCGATCGGGCACATGCGGCCGTAGTGCGAGGGGTGCACGTCACGGACCTCGAAGCCGGCCCGCTCACGGGAGAGACCACCGGGGCCGAGCGCCGAAAGACGCCGCTTGTGCGTCAGGCCCGACAGCGGGTTGGTCTGGTCCATGAACTGCGACAGCTGGCTGGTGCCGAAG
>NZ_JAGMUE010001189.1:0-619 GCF_019049165.1 Streptomyces sp. AC627_RSS907 | reverse complement strand
GGTCAGCAGCCGCGCCTCCAGGGTGTTCTCGAACGGGTACAGGCCGGCCACCTCGCGGATGGTGACCTCGCCCACCGGCACCACGGCCGTACGCGAGAAGCACGACGCCTGCGAGAGCACCGGCACCTTCGCGTGCTCGGTGCCCGCGAGCGCCGCCCGCACCGTCTGCGCCTGCACGTGGTTGATGAGGTCGATGATCGGCGTGTCCTTGTACGGCGCCTCGTCCGCCGCCATCCGCCGCGCCGAGGTGCCGATCACCTGGTTCACGTACGACACGACCTTCTCGTGCTCCCCGGTGAGCAACCGGACGATCTCCGGGTCCTCGGCGACGGTGTTGGAGTTCAGCACCTTCGAGGTCACCGACTCCACCTGCCACCGGCCGCGCTCCCAGACCAGACCGAAATCGAACACCGTCAGCCGCTGCCCCCACTTCAGCGGCTCCGAGAGGACCACCTCGCGGCCCGTCTCCTCGTTCACCACCCGGTACTCCGGGATCTCGGCGTGCGCGTGCCCCACCAGGATCGCGTCGATGCCCGGCACCCGCTGCGCCACCTGCGCCGCCGCGTTCTCCACGTGCGGCAGCAGGTCGCCGTAGGAGGAGGTGCCGCTGGTGCCCGAG
>NZ_JAGMUE010001188.1:0-587 GCF_019049165.1 Streptomyces sp. AC627_RSS907 | reverse complement strand
GTGCCGTACCGCGTTGGTCAGCGCCTCCCGGACGATGCCGTACGCGGTGTCGCCGAGCACGCCGTCCGGCAGGGACTCCGCCTCGACCGTCACCGGCTGGCCGAGGGCGCGGAAGCCGGCCACCAGCTCCCGCAGCCGCTCCCGAGGCGCCGGGTGGTCCTGCGGCGAGGGCGCCGGCGCGCGCACCGCGCCGAGCGCCCGCGTCACCTCGCGACCGGTCTCGGCGGCGAACGTCAACGCCTCCCGCGCCAGCTCGGGCCGGCGCTCGCGCAGCCCGAGCGCGGCCTCGACCGTGACGACCACGGCCGTGAGGTGGTGGGCGCTGACGTCGTGCAACTCGCGCTCCATGCGGCGCCGCTCGGCCGCGGGCAGCCGGTGCCGTTCGGCACTGGCCCGGCGCAGCCGCGCCTCGGCGGCCCGCCGCGCGGCCCGCGCCCGGCGCGCGTACCGGCCCGCGCCGGTCGCCGCCGCGTACAGCAGGGCCGTCCACACCAGGTCGAGGCCCTGGCTGTCGCCGAGCCCGTGCAGGCTGAGGCCGTGCGCGAGCTGCCACAGGGCGAGCGTGCCGACGCACAGCCACGCCGTGG
>NZ_JAGMUE010001187.1:0-668 GCF_019049165.1 Streptomyces sp. AC627_RSS907 | reverse complement strand
GGCCAGAGCACTGCACTCCGTGCAACACCTCCACACTCCGCGCAACGGCCCTCGCATATCGTGATGCGGGGGCCGCTCGCTTGTCCGCCGGCTCGTGCGCCGGCGGAACCCCACATCACGCGGGCGGCCGTGGAAGGAGACGGACCCATGCCCGGCACCAGCCAGGTCAAGCGCAGCACGCTGCGGCAGCAGATAGCCGACGCGCTGCGCGACGAGGTGCTGGCGGGGCGGCTACCGGCCGGGCAGCAGTTCACGGTCAAGGAGATGGCCGAGCAGTACGGGGTCTCCGCGACGCCGGTCCGCGAGGCGCTGCTCGACCTGTGCGCGCAGGGCCTGCTGGACGTGGAGGAGCACCGCGGCTACCGGGTCCACGAGTTCACCATCGGCGACTACCGCGACATGGTCGAGGCGCGCACGCTCATCGTGGAGGGCATGTTCCGGCGCTCGGTCGCCACCGCCATGGACTCCACGACGCCGCAGGCGCTCGCGTCGGTACGGCGCCGCGCGGAGGAGGCCGAGCGGGCGGCCCGCGGTGGCGACCTCGACATCCTCATCGGCTACGACCTGCGGTTCTGGCGCGAGCTGAGCGGGCTGGTGGGCAACTCGTACATCTCCGGCATCCTGGAGCGGGTGCGCGTGCAGAGCTGGGTGTTCAGCGTGCCGTACCT
>NZ_JAGMUE010001186.1:0-542 GCF_019049165.1 Streptomyces sp. AC627_RSS907 | reverse complement strand
GGCGCCGTGAGGCCGTTGCTGGCGCCGTCCTGGTTCACCGCGCTGCCCCGCACCACGGCGAGGATGGGATGTCCGTTGCGGCGGGCGTCCGAGAGCCGTTCGAGGACGAGCATGCCGACGCCCTCGGCCCAGCTGGCGCCGTCCGCGGCGGCCGAGAACGGCTTGCTGCGGCCGTCGGAGGCGAGCGCGCGCTGGCGGCTGAACTCGATCAGCGACATCGGTGTGGACATCACCGTCACACCACCGGCGAGCGCCAGGTCGCACTCGCCCTGGCGCAGCGCCTGCCACGCGAGGTGCAGGGCGACCAGCGACGACGAACACGCCGTGTCCACCGTCACCGCCGGCCCTTCGAGGCCCAGGGTGTAGGAGATGCGGCCGGAGAGCACGCTGGGCGAGACGCCGGTGCCGATGTAACCCTCGACGTTGTCCTGGGACCCGGCGAGGACACCGCCGTAGTCCTGGTAGGTCACGCCCGCGTAGACACCGGTCTGGCTGCCCTTCGCGGAGACCGGGTCGATACCGGCCCGCTCCAGCGCCTCCCA
>NZ_JAGMUE010000121.1:0-3721 GCF_019049165.1 Streptomyces sp. AC627_RSS907 | reverse complement strand
GCAGCTCGCCCCGCCCGGTCTCCGCGACCACCTCATCGATCAGTTGCGGCGGAAACGCCCGCGTCAGCACCCCAATCGCAATCCGGTCCGACAACCGCTCACCCGCAGGCGACTTGACCTGCCCCACCCTCGCCACACCACAACCAACGAGAGCAGGCCAACTAAGTCACCGGCATTGGGCCTAGCCGTGGCCGGCGGGGCGGCGGCGGTTCCGCCGGGGAGACCCTGCCTGTCCGGAAAAGCGTGAGCACTCGGCGGGTGAGTGTCCTTACCCCGCTCAGAAGAGCGGGGTAAGGACACTCACCCGCCGAGTGCTCACGTCCGCAAGGGTGCCCTGGCAGGGCCCGACGGACCGGCCCTAGTCGAACCAGCGGTCGCGGGCCAGTTCCTGCGTCCGCGACGGGTCCTCCAGGAGCGCCGCGACCTCGAAGCGGCGCGGCCACTGACCGGCCGCCCAGGCGAGCCCGGCGGCGACGCCCTCCAGGGTCGCGGCGTGCAGCACGCCGTCGTCCGTCAGCCGCCAGTCGATCTCCACGCCGTCGACGACCAGCTCCTCGTGCTCCACGTACGACGCCGGGGTCCGCGCCCCGAGCAGCACCCGCACCGGCTCCGGTACGTCGTGCTCGGCGCCCCGGGAGTCCACCCGGCCGGTGACGGACTCGCTCAGCCGCCGTACCTGGAACAGCTCCGCCAGTTCGGCGGCCCGCGCCGGCCGTACGGGCAGCAGCGGGACGCCCGAGGTGAACGGCAGCAGGTCGGGCGAGTCGACCACCACGGCGTCGGCGGCGTCCACCACCTCCACCCGGCCGTCCACCACGGCCCGCACCTCGTCCGGCAGGGTCACCCGCTCCGGGTCCAGCTCGGCCAGCGCGCCGTACAGGGCGTGCAGTTGGGCGGCCGTGACCGGACGGTCCGGGTCGGCGAGCCGGTCCAGCAGCTCGGCCGCGCCGCCCGGCTCGTCGAGGAGGGCCGTCACCGACGTGCGTACGCCCAGCGCCCGCAACACCTGCTCGTCCTCGAAGCCGGTGGCGTCGGCCTCGTCGTACAGGCCGCGCAGGAGCGGGTCGCCGCCCGACGCGCGCAGACCGGCCGGGCGGCGCCCGCCGAGCACCGGGTGCCCGCGCAGCCACCACGCGGTGTACGGCCGCACCACCTCGTGGGTGCCGTCGGGCAGGAGGACGCGCACGGGCTGGACGAGCGCGTCGCGCAGGGGCGGCTGCGACAGCAGCGCGAGGGCCTGCGGCCACCGGTCGTCGGCCACGAGGTCCAGGTCGCGCACGGCGACGATCTCGGTGGCGACCGGTGGCACGGGGGTGTCCGGGAAGCGGTCGAGGACGTCCTCGCTCCAGACGTCCACGGCGTCCAGCAGGCCCGCGTCGTCCGGCTCGGCGAAGTCGCCCTCGCGGGGCTCCAGTTCGTCCGGATCGAGGACGACGTCGGTGGCGCGGACGAGGGCGAAGGTCACGAGGACACCGCAGGCGGCCAGCGGCTCCGGCCCCCACCTCCGCGCCAGCTCCGCGTCCACGGCGGCGAGTTCACCCTCGCGCATGACCTGGGCGAAGGCGCCACCGGGGAAGACGAGTTCGCCCGCCGGGGAGAGCTCGCCGTCCTCGTCGGGCAGGGCGAGCGCGCCGAGCCACGGCTCGTCCCCGGGTTCGAGCCCGGCGTCGCGCACCAGGCCGAGGACGGTGTCGGCCAGTTCGTCGGCGTCGAGGGTGTCCTCCTCCCAGCTCGTGCCGCCCTCGTCGTCCAGGGACGCGGCGACGGCGGCGCGCACCTGCGGGGTGGTGAGTACGGCACGCGGGGTGGCCGGGAGGGCGCCGAGCTTCTCCAGGAGCGGATGGGCGGCATCCGGGTGGGCGACCTTCAGGCCGAGGCGGGTGAGGACCTCCGGGTCCAGGGAGACGGCCTGGGGGGAGGGCAGGAGTACCTGCCGGGGGCCGATGGTCGTACGGCCGTCCGCGAGCGGCACGGGCAGCCCGGACAGCCGGTCGGGATCGACCCCGGCGAGGCTCTCGTAGAGCCTGCGCCACCAGGCGGGGTCCTTCTCCAGTCCGGCCAGGCGGTCGATCGCGTCCGTCAGCGGCACCCGGGCCACGCCCAGCGTGCGCAGCTCCGCACGCCGTTCGAGGCCGGCGGGCAGCAGGGTGGGCAGCACCTCGGCGAGGACCCGCACGGTGTCGCCGCCCGCGCCCTCCACCACCTCCGCGTCGCGGGGCCGCAGGGATTCGGGCAGGTCGGGGTCGTCCTCGCGCGGCTGCGCGGCGGGCGGCAGGAAGGAGGTGCGCGGCAGCCGTCCGAGGATCGCCTGCCGCAGCGCGCCGTCCAGCTCGCCCTTGCCCAGCGGGCCGGGCACGAGGTCGATGAGCCCGGTGGCGACCGGCCGCCAGTCGGCGAGCAGCCCGGCGAAGGCGTCCGCGGCCCGCTCGGTCAGGAAGTCGGTCAGCGGGCCGCGCGCGGCGTGCCGGCGGGTGGAGTCCAGCGGGAAGGACGCGATGAGCAGGGCGGGCACGCCGAGGGGCTCGTCGCTGGGCGTGGGCGCGTGGACGACGGGGCTGGTGCGCGGGCGCGCGGGGCTGCCGTCGGCGTCCACGGGGACCGCCCACGTCACGGACCAGTGCGGGCGCAGTCGCTCCTCCACCGGCCGGTCGGCGAGGAGGTCGGGGGTGAGGGGTCCGTGCGCCGCGGCGGTGCGCCAGTGGGTGACGCCCTCGCGGGAGTCGTCCACGACGGTCAGGGGGCCCTCGGCACGGCGGGACAGCGTGCGCACGTCGTCCGCCACCTCGACCACCACCTCCTGAAGCCCCGGCAGGGCGAGGAGCAGGGCGTCGTCCACGGCGTGCAGGAGCCGTTCGGCGAGGTCGGCGGCGGCCGTGTCGCGCAACGGGAGGATGACGGCGGTGTCGTACGGGTCGGGGGCGCTGCCCTCGGCGGGGAACGGCAGGCGCAGCAGCGGGACGTGTCCGTCGCGCCGCCGGATCTCGTCGCCCAGGCCGGGACTGTGCCGCGCGGTGTCGGCGGCCAGGTCACGGGCCTCGGCCAGGGACCAGCGCACCCCGCCGTGCCGGCCGACGACGGCGGGCTCGTCGGTGACGGCCAGGACGGCGGCGAAGCCGACCCCGAACCGGCCGACCGCGCTGTCCCCGGCGTCCCGCTTGGCGGAGGCGCGCAGGGTGGACAGCGACTCGACGCCGGCCGCGTCCAGCGGGGCGCCGGTGTTGGCGGCGACGAGGACGCCGTCGCGCAGGGTGAGCCTGAGCCGGCCGGGCACGCCGGCCCGGGCGGCGGCGTCCGCGGCGTTCTGCGCCAGCTCGACGACCAGCCGGTCGCGGTAGCCGCCGAGGACGAGGTCCTCCTCCGCGTTGGCGTCCTCACGGAACCGGGCCGGGCTGGTCGCCCAGGCGTCCAGCACTCCACGCCGCAGACGTGTCGTACCGAACGGGTCCGCGCCCTCGACGGCAGGCCGTACGAACATGCTCACGGTGACTCTCCTCATCGACGGATCACGAAGGTACCGCGAGGACACACCTGACCGGTCCGCCACCGGCCACACCCACTCCGGCCCCACCCGACCGCCCCGACCACCGAACCCCGACCAGGCCACCCCGACCTCGACCACCCCAGCCGCCGAACCCCGACCAGGCCACCCCGGCCCCGACCACCCCAGCCGCCGAACCCCGACCAGGCCACCCCGGCCCGGACCACCCCAGCCGCCGAATCC
>NZ_JAGMUE010001185.1:0-861 GCF_019049165.1 Streptomyces sp. AC627_RSS907 | reverse complement strand
TCACATTGATCGACGGGTTTCGAGGCATGACTTGGCGGGAAACACACGGGGTTCCCCGCAGGACACCCGTACCAGGCAAGGGCGCGCCGCGCCCGCACTCGGTCGAATGCGTGCTTCCGTCACCGACCATACGTCAACGTGCCTCCCGCACGTTGCCCGGAAGAGTGACCTGGATACGGCATCCCCGGGGGGATTCGGCCACTCCGATCCGACCTCCGTGGAGATCCACGGCCCAGCGCGCGATGGCGAGGCCGAGCCCGGTGCCGCCATCGCTGCCGGGACCCTTGTGCTCGGGTCCGCCCCGGTTGAAACGCTCGAAGACGCGGTGCCGCTCGGCCTCGGGAATCCCGGGCCCCTCGTCCAGCACCTCCAGCACCAGGCTCTGCGGCATCTCGTCGCCGCGCGCCCGCACCGTGACCCGGCCGCGCCGCGGGCTGTGCTTGATCGCGTTGTCGATCAGGTTGGCCACCACCTGGTGCAGCCGCTCCGTGTCCGCCGTCGCGGTGAGGTCGAGGGGCGAGACGTCCAGGTGCAGGTGCACGTCCCCGCGCGCGTGCACCCCGGACGAACCGGCCGTCGCGGCGCGCGCCCCGCTGGCCATGCTGGCCTCCTTGAGGATGCCCGCCAGATACGGCCACACCTCGAAGGAGCGCGCGTGCAGCGGCACCACGCCGTTGTCGAGGCGCGACAGGTCGAGCAACTGCTCCACGAGCCGGCCCAGCCGCTCCGTCTGCTTGAGCGCCGTACGCATCGTCTCCGGATCGGCGTCCGAAACCCCGTCCACCACGTTCTCCAGCACCGCGCGCAACGCCGCGATCGGCGTGCGCAACTCGTGCGAGACGTTGGCGACCAGTTCCTTAC
>NZ_JAGMUE010001184.1:0-695 GCF_019049165.1 Streptomyces sp. AC627_RSS907 | reverse complement strand
AGGCCGCCGTCGTGGCGGTCTCCGACGAGCGCGGCCACGCCCGGCTGGTCGGCTACGTGGTGCCCGCGGCCGGCGCGGGACGGCCGGTGCCCGCCGCGTTGCGGCAGGCGCTGTCGCTCACCCTGCCGCGCCACCTGGTGCCCGCCGCGTTCGTCGTGCTGGACGCGCTGCCGCTGACCGTCAGCGGCAAGCTGGACCGGCGCGCGCTGCCCGCCCCCGACCCGGACGCCGCGGCGGGCGAGCGGGAGTTCACCGCCCCGCGCACCGAAGCGGAGCGGGAGCTGGCCGGGATCTGGTCGGCCGTGCTGGGCGTGGCCCACGTGGGCGTCGACGACAACTTCTTCGAGCTGGGCGGCGACTCGATCCTCGGCATCCAGACGGTCTCCCGGGCCCGGGCCGCCGGGCTGCACGTGACCTCGCGGGACGTCTTCCGGCACCAGACCGTCGCCGAACTCGCCGCCGCCGCCGACCGCCGCGCCGCCCCGCCGGTCACCACCGCGCCGCAGCGGGAGGCCGGGCCCGGCCCGCTGGCCCCGATCCAGGAGTGGTTCCTCGCCACGCACGGGCCGCTGCGGCACTTCACCATGTCGATGCTGCTCGACCTGCCGCCCGAGACCGACCCGGACGCCCTGGAGCGCGCGCTGCGCGCCCTGACCGCCCACCACCCGGCGCTGCGCACCCGGTTCGCCCGCGAG
>NZ_JAGMUE010001183.1:0-699 GCF_019049165.1 Streptomyces sp. AC627_RSS907 | reverse complement strand
GGTACGGGCCGACCGGTTGCGCTTCGAACTGCTCGGCCCCGTGCGCGCCTGGCGCGACGAGGTCGAGGTGTCGCCCCGTTGGCCGCGTCAGCAGTCGCTGCTGTGCCTGTTGCTGCTCCGTAAGGGGCACCCGGTCACCGTGCGCGAGGCCGCGACGGCGCTCTGGGGCGTCCAACAGCCGGCGCAGCCACCGGCCGTGATCCACAGCTACGTGGCCCAGCTCCGCCGCACCGTGGGGGCGCAGGTCCTGCGCGGCGTCGGCCGGGACGGCTACGTGCTGGACGGTGACGTACGTACCGACGTCGGCGAGTTCCAGCGCCGGGAGGCGGCGGTGGACGAGGCGCTGCGGCGCGGGGACCGGCGCGCGGCGCGCGCCCTGCTCGGCGAGGTGCTGGAGCGGTGGCGGAGCGACCGGGAGCCGCTGGCGCAGGTGCCGGGCCCGTTCGCCGCCGCCGAGCGCGCGCGGCTCGCCGAGTGGCGGCTCGAACTCCAGGAACGCGCGCTGGGCCTGGACCTCGCGCTGGGCCGCGTCGACCAGGCCGTTCCCCAACTCGCCGCCCTGGTCGCGCGGCACCCGCTGCGCGAGCCGCTGTACCACCTGCTGATGACGGCGCTGCACCGCACGGGGCGCACGGCCGAGGCCATCGCCGCCTACCGGAACTGTCACCGGCTGCTCTCCGACGAACTCGGCATGGAGCC
>NZ_JAGMUE010001182.1:0-732 GCF_019049165.1 Streptomyces sp. AC627_RSS907 | reverse complement strand
CGCCCGGCCCGGAGGGTGTGGCGATGGCCACACCCTGGCGGTCTCCGGCCAGCCATGCCGGGCCGGCGGGCGGTCGGGGCGCTCTCGGGTGCTTCGCTCGCCCGAAACGTTGGCTATAGTAGGACCCGCACCACACGGAAACGCGCGGCGCATGCGGACGTAGCTCAGTTGGTAGAGCGCAACCTTGCCAAGGTTGAGGTCGCGAGTTCGAGCCTCGTCGTCCGCTCAGGGAAAAGGCCCCCGGTCATCGACCGGGGGCCTTTCGCGTGCCCGGGCGTTCGGCCAGCGTGCCGGCCCGGCGTGGGGCCGGCACGCTGGCCGGGGTGGGTCAGGACCAGGTCAGGCCCGTGAGCCGCTCGTACGCCTCGACGTACTTCGCGCGGGTCTGCTCGACGACCTCGGCCGGCAGCGGCGGCGGGGGCAGTTCGCCGGTGCGGTCCCAGCCGGAGGCCGGCGAGGTGAGCCAGTCGCGGATGAACTGCTTGTCGAAGGAGGGTTGGTCGCGGCCGGGCTCCCACTGGTCGGCGGGCCAGAACCGGGAGGAGTCCGGGGTCAGCGCCTCGTCCGCGAGGACCAGCCGCTCGCCGTCGTAGCCGAACTCGAACTTGGTGTCGGCCAGGATGATGCCGCGCTCGCGGGCGATGTCGCGGCCCCGGCTGTACAGCGCGAGGGTGGCCTGCCGCAGCTCGGCGGCGCTCTCGGCGCCGACCTGGCGGGCGACCTCCTCGTAGC
>NZ_JAGMUE010001181.1:0-674 GCF_019049165.1 Streptomyces sp. AC627_RSS907 | reverse complement strand
CCGTCGGCGCTCACCGTCGACGGTCCGCGTCCGCCCGTGTACTGGTCGCGATGGCGGGGCGTACGACCCCCGTGGCGGGTCCCCTACGGAACCCGGTCCCCGGTCGGTCTCCCCGCACCGCCCGAGCGACCCGCTCACCGGTCGGCTCCCCCCTGGCCGTGCTGGCTCGCGGCGCCGTCGAGTCCCATCCATCGAGTGGAGATGTGTATGAATTCCCGGAAGATCCTGAGAGCATCGCTCGCGCTCTGCACGACGGGCCTGCTGTTCGGCTCGGGCGTACAGGTCGCGTCCGCGACCGGCCAGGCCGACGAGCGCGGCGCGCAGGCCGCGGCCCGGGTGGTCACGTACGACTCCAGCGGTGCCGCCGAGTTCAAGGACGCGGTGACCCAGGGTGCCGCGGCCTGGAACGAGAGCGTGAAGAACGTCCAGCTCAAGCCGGTCCAGCCGGGGCAGCGCGCCAACATCATCGTCGTCGCCGACAACGGCTGGCCACGGGCCCAACCCACCTCGCTGGGCAACGGCCGGGTGTGGATGGGACGTCAGGCCGTGAACCAGGGCCACAACACCGTCCGCATCGCCTCGCACGAGCTGGGCCACATACTCGGCCTGCCCGACGTGAAGCCGGGCCCGTGCTCCAGCCTGATGTCCGGCGCGTCGGCCGGCACGTCCTGCAC
>NZ_JAGMUE010001180.1:0-542 GCF_019049165.1 Streptomyces sp. AC627_RSS907 | reverse complement strand
CCTGGCCGAAGCGATTGGCTACCCCGCTTCGTACATCTCCCGCGTGGAGCGGGGGGAACAGCTTCCCTCCCAAGCTCTTGGGCAAGCTTTGGACGGCTACTTCAACACCGGGGGACTCTTCGTTGACCTGGTCTGCATGGCTCAGGAAACGTTGATCGCCACCTATTCGCAAGCATTCATCGCACAGGAGTCACGGTCGGCCCGGATCGAGGTTTTCGCCAGCTCTCTGGTTCCAGGCCTGTTCCAGACGCCTGCGTATGCGCGGGAGTTGATGATCACCGGGTTGCCAGCCGCCCTCATGACGGAGGTCGAGCACCGAGTACAGATTCGAATGGATCGCCAGAAGGTCTTCGACCGCGACCCCCCGCCGCACGTTTGGGCAGTCATGGACGAAGCCGCCCTGAAGCGGCCAACTGCAGATCACAACACGATGGCTGATCAACTCCGCCACCTCCTCCGCCGCGCCGAAGAAGCCCATACGCAGGTACAAGTAGTGCCTTTCGGACAGGCGTTCCACCCGTTCCTCGGGGGTAGCCTTACTT
>NZ_JAGMUE010001179.1:0-709 GCF_019049165.1 Streptomyces sp. AC627_RSS907 | reverse complement strand
CGGGGGTGGGGAGTGTGCTGTCGGTCATGCCCGTCCTCGCTTCGGGTGGTTCCCATCGGCCCGGCTGACGGCCGCGACCGCCTCCGGGTCGAGGTCGAAGAGCTCGCGCAGGGCGTCGGCGTAGCCGGCCCCGCCCGGCGTGGCCGCGAGCTGCTTGACCCGCACCGTCGGCGCGTGCAGCAGCTTGTCGACCACACGGCGGACGGTTTGGGTGATCTCCGCGCGTTGCTTGTCGTCAAGATCGGGCAGTCGCCCGTCCAGCCTGGAGATCTCGCTGGCCACCACGGAGGCCGCCATCGTGCGCAGCGCGACCACGGTGGGCGTGATGTGCGCGGCGCGCTGGGCGGCGCCGAACGCGGTGACCTCGGCCGAGACGATCGCCCGGACCTGGTCCACGTCGGCGGCCATCGGGGCGTCCGCGGACGCCTCGGCGAGCGACTCGATGTCCACCAGGCGTACGCCGTCCAGGCGGTGCGCCGCGGCGTCGATGTCCCGTGGCATGGCCAGGTCGAGCAGGGCCAGCGGCCGGTCGGGGCGCTGGCCGACCGCCGCGCGCAGCGCCTCCGCGTCCAGCACGAGCCCGGTCGCGCCGGTGCACGAGACGACGATGTCAGCCGCGGCGAGCTCGGCCGCGACCTCGGTCATCGGCACCGCGCGGGCCACCAGGCCGCCCCGCCAGGCACCGCGCGCCGGCGCCACAACCCCGGCC
>NZ_JAGMUE010001178.1:0-641 GCF_019049165.1 Streptomyces sp. AC627_RSS907 | reverse complement strand
GGCGAGTGCTGGGCGGTCAGCTCCTCGTCCGCCACGCAACTGGTCAGCAGCGCGGTGCGCGCACGCGCGGCGGTCAGCGCGCCCAGGGCGCGCGCCCTGAGCAGCTCCGGGTCGTGCGCGGGCTCGGCGGACGCGGCGAACGTCCCGGACCCCGGTTGGATGCGGGTCATGAGCGGCCTTCCTTCCCGGAGAGGGAGTCGAGCAGATCGTCGGCGGGACATCGACCCCGGGCGACGTAGCGGGCGCGGAACTCGGCGACGGCGGCACACACCTCGGGCGTCGCGCCGATCCGGGGCAGCGCCTCCTCGGCCGCGGCGAAGCAGGCCACGGCGGCGGCGTGCAGCTCCGGATCGGTCAGCCCCCGCTGGGCGGCCCGCTCCCACAGCGGGTTGCGGGGCGCGGGAGCCACACCGGCCGTGTCGCCGAGCGGCTTGACCGCGCGGTAGGCGGCCTCGGCCGCGGCCGGATCGTCGAACAGGGCCGCCGTCACGGCCAACGGCACCATCCAGCCGTCCGCGCCGGGCTGCGCGTCGATCATGCGCAGCTCCAGGTGACCACGCGGGCGGACCGGCGGGAACAGCGTCGAGATGTGGTACGTGACGTCCTCCAGGCTCGGCGGCCGGGGCCGACCGTCCCGGACC
>NZ_JAGMUE010001177.1:0-615 GCF_019049165.1 Streptomyces sp. AC627_RSS907 | reverse complement strand
CGCCCAGGGAATGCACGATCTCGCCGGCGGAACCCCGGAATGGGTGTGGGCGCTGATCGGCGGGGCGGTCATCACGGCGATCACGGTGTACGGATTCACCGTGATGGCCTGGACGGCCTACCTGACCGTGCCCGCCTTCCTCGTCCTGGCCGGCTACTCCATCGTCGACGCGCTCTCCGAGCACTCCGTCGGCGACCTCATGACCTCCGCGCCGGCCGGGCCCGCCATGTCGCTCGCGGAGGGCACCACGCTGGTCTCCGGCGCCTTCATCCTGGGCGCGCTCATGACGCCGGACATGACGCGGTTCAACCGGCGCCCCTCGGACGTCGTCAAGCAGACCCTGATCAGCGTGACGCTGGGGGAGTACCTGATCGGGCTCACCGCGGTGCTCCTCGCGCACGCCGCCAGGACCTCGGACATCGTCGGCATCATCACCTCGTCCTCCGGTGTCCTCGGCACGCTCGTGCTGGCCACCGCGATCTTGAAGATCAACGACTGGAACCTCTACTCGTCCTCGCTCGGCCTGGTGAACTCCATCGACGTGCTGTGCGGCCGACGGGTCAGCAGACGCGCGGTCACGCTCGTCATCGGGGCCGCCGGCACCGCCCTGTCCGC
>NZ_JAGMUE010001176.1:0-560 GCF_019049165.1 Streptomyces sp. AC627_RSS907 | reverse complement strand
AGCCGGACCCCGTCCTCGTCGTCGACTTCGGCGCGCAGTACGCACAGCTCATCGCCCGTCGCGTGCGCGAGGCGCGGGTGTACAGCGAGATCGTGCCGTCCACCATGCCGGTGGCCGAGATGCTCGCCAAGAACCCGCGGGCGATAATCCTCTCCGGCGGCCCCTCGTCGGTGTACGAGGAGGGCGCGCCGCGCGTCGACCGCGCCCTGTTCGAGGCCGGGGTGCCCGTCTTCGGCATGTGCTACGGGTTCCAGTTGATGGCCGAGTCGCTGGGCGGCACCGTCGACGACAACGGTGCCAGGGAGTACGGGCGGACGCCGCTGGCGGTCGCCAAGTCCGGCTCCACGCTCTTCGAGGGCACCCCGGACCAGCAGACCGTGTGGATGTCGCACGGCGACGCGTGCTCCGCCGCGCCCGAGGGCTTCACCGTCACCGCCTCCACCGACGTGGTCCCGGTCGCCGCCTTCGAGAACGACGAGCAGAAGCTCTACGGCGTGCAGTACCACCCCGAGGTCATGCACACCACGCACGGCCAGCAGGTCCTGGAGCACTTCCTGTAC